>DGGU01000025.1 GCA_002392345.1 Lachnospiraceae bacterium UBA3866 | reverse complement strand
TGGAGACTTAGCTCAGTTGGTTAGAGCAATCGGCTCATAACCGATCGGTCCCGGGTTCGAGTCCCTGAGTCTCCATGAAAATCTCCCAAAGTTTATGGGGGATTTTTTATTGGTTGCAATTTGACAAAATTTATCTTATAATAATGGAGTCAGGTATAACCTGTTTATAACATATAAAGGAGATTTTGATTATGACAATGTATGTAATCATAGGCTCCTTGATAGTTGTAGTCCTAGCAGCATTTGTAGCATTTAATGCTGGTAAATCTATAGAGAGAAAGAATGCAAGCGACAAAGTAGGTTCTGCTGAGAATAAAGCAAGAACCTTATTAGACGAAGCTATTAAGAAAGCCGAAGAAACTAAAGTTAACGCACTTATTGAAGCAAAAGAAACTATATTAAAACAAAGGACAGAACTTGAAAACGAGATAAGAGAGAGACGAAAAGAAGTTGCTGATATAGAGAATAGAGCTCTAAAAAGAGATGAATTATCAGAAAGAAAACTAGAATCACTTGAACAAAAAGAAAAACAGATTGAAGCTAAAGAAAAAGAGATTACTGAGAAACAAAATCTGATTAACCAGTTGAATGAACAGAGACTTAGAGAATTAGAAAGAGTTTCACAATTTACAAGAGAGCAAGCAAGAACAGAACTCTTTAATGCAGTTAAGGATGATATAAAGCACGATACTGCATTATATATCAAAGAACAAGAACAATATGCGAAAGATGAGGCTGATAAGACAGCTAAGAATCTTGTTCTTGAAACTATACAGAAATGTGCTATGGAAAATGTTTCTTATGCCACAGTATCTACAGTTTCACTTCCTAATGACGAGATGAAAGGTCGTATCATAGGAAGAGAGGGTAGAAACATAAGAGCGATAGAACAACTTACAGGTGTCGAAGTAGTTATAGATGATACTCCAGATACAGTTGTGCTTTCGTGCTTTGACCCAGTTCGCCGTGAGATAGCAAGACTCTCTTTAGAGAAGCTTATACTTGATGGTCGTATACATCCTACTCGTATAGAAGAGATAGTAGAGAAAGCTACTAAGGAGGTAGAGCAAGTTATAAAGCAAAAAGGTGAAGAAGCAGTTCTTAACCTCAATATTCATGGACTTAATCCTGAAGAAGTAAAATTACTTGGCAGGATGCATTATAGGACATCATATGGTCAGAATGCTCTTGTGCATAGTATAGAAGTTGCAATGCTTTCTGGTATCATGGCTACAGAACTTGGTGAGAATGTGCAACTTGCAAAACGTGCAGGACTTCTTCACGATATTGGTAAGTCTATTGATAAAGAAGTAGAAGGAACTCATGTATCTATAGGTGTAGATATATGTAAGAAATATAGAGAACCATTTGAGGTTATCAATTCAGTTGAATCACATCATGGCGATGCTGAAGCAAGATGTCCTATAGCATTCATAGTAGGCGCAGCAGATGCTATCTCAGCCGCTCGTCCTGGTGCGAGACGTGACGTGCTTGAGACTTATACTCAGAGAATCAAGCAGCTTGAAGAGATAACTAATAGCTATGAAGGCGTTGAGAAGGCATTCGCAGTTCAAGCTGGTAGGGAAGTTAGAATCATGGTTATACCTGAGAAGGTATCAGATGACGACATGACTATCATGGCTCATGCGATAGCAAAACAAATTCAAGAACAAGTAAAATATCCTGGAACAATAAAGGTCAACGTCATAAGAGAAACTCGTGCTCAGGATACTGCAAAATAATATAGGTGGCATGTTGCCACCTTTTTTAAAAGGAGTTATATGAATAAGAAAATCATAAGTGTGATTATAGCGAGTGCGCTGTTACTTTCACTAATGGCATGTAGCAAGAAGGTTGAGATCGCAGGGAAAACATTTGATGCAAGTAAGACTTATACCATAGCCATATCTCAAAGCGCTGAGAGGCAATCTCTTGACTCTATAAGAAAAGGACTAGTTATCGGCATGAAGGATCTTGGTTTCTTAGAAGATGTCAATATAAAATACATATATGAAAATGCTAAAGGAAATTTCAATTATGCAAGTCAGATCGCCGATGCATATAAAGATAATGATGCAGATGTGATAGTTACTATTGGTGATATATCAACTGCAGCTATGAAAGATAAGATAGAAGATAAGCCGATAGTATTTGCAGGTGTGGTTAATGCAGAGAAACTTGAGTATTGTGATAAGGAAAAGAATAGTCTTATACCCAATATGACAGGTGTTATAGATTCACATCTTATAATGGAAAGATTAGATTATATATCTGTTAACTATCCAAATGTAAAAAGGCTTGGTATAATATATAGTTCTGATAATGTGACCTCTCAATATGATGTAGACTATTTTAAGTTTTATGCCACTGCATATGATATAGATATATATACTGTATCTATAAAAAAGACAGATGACATAGAAAAAGCTCTCGATAATATATTACCTAAAGTTGATGCTATAGCACTTATCAATGATTATATGGTTGATGATGCATTGGATATAGTTTTTGAGAGGGCAGAAACTGATGGAAAGGTAGTATTCGGTGATGAGGATGAGCATCTTGTTAAAGGCGCTGTAGTCTCATCGAGTAGAGATTACCAACTCGTTGGCAGAAAGGCAGCAGAGCAGGTTGTTGCTATAATTAAAGAGAAAAAGAAGCCAAATGAACTAAAAGTAGAGGAAATTGACTTTAAAATAAGCTAGAATAGGCTTGATTTTTATAACGATTTTTGATATTATTATATGGCTCACCGAAAATGACAGTGAAGCACAAAGTTTCACACCAGAGTAAGGAGGAAAAATCGATGACTTTTGTACCAAAAGCATCTGACTTAGCCACTAAGAAGTGGTATGTCGTAGATTGCGATGGCGTTGTCCTTGGACGTCTCTCAACTAAAGTAGCAGAAATTTTACAAGGAAAGCACAAGACAACTTATATGCCTAATGTAGATATGGGTGATTATGTAATTGTTGTCAATGCAGAGAAGGTCAAAGTTACAGGAAAGAAACTTGACCAGAAAATCTATTTCCATCATACAGGATGGATTGGTGGCGGAAGATACATAACTCTTCGCGAACTTAAAAACAAATTCCCAGAGAGAGTTGTAGAGTATGCTATCAAAGGTATGTTACCAAAAGGTCCTCTTGGAAGAAGTATGTATAAGAAATTATTTGTTTATGCGGGACCAGAACACAAACACATGGCTCAGAAGCCAGAAGCACTTAAGGTCTAGGAGGTAACATATGGCAAAGAAAGAAAGATATTATGGAACTGGTAGAAGAAAGAAATCTATAGCAAGAGTCTATATCTATCCAGGCAAAGGCGAGATTACAATCAATAAAAGATCACTTGATGATTATATAGGACTTGAGACATTAAAGAAGATAATAAACCAACCGTTTGTAGCTACTAAGACAGAAGGAAAGTTTGATGTATTAGTTAATGTATATGGTGGTGGTGTATCAGGACAAGCAGGTGCTATAAGACATGGCATCGCAAGAGCATTACTATTAGTTGACGATGACTATAGAAGTGCACTTAAGAAAGAAGGTTATCTTACTCGTGATCCACGTATGAAAGAGAGAAAGAAATACGGTCTTAAAGCAGCAAGACGTGCACCACAATTTAGTAAGAGATAATTATCATTTAAAAGCACTCGTAAATTCCGAGTGCTTTTTTACTATAAGGGAGATATCATCTTTGAGAAAATTCTTGGTAGAAGGTATGAGCTGTGCAGCATGCCAAGCTCGTGTAGAAAAAGCAGTAAGTAATGTTGACGGAGTTACATCATGCTCTGTTAGTTTGCTTACTAATTCTATGGGAGTAGAGGGAAACGCCACTGATGATGCAATTATTAAAGCAGTAATTGATGCTGGATATAATGCTTATGTGTCAGGAACTGATAGCGATATAAGAAAAAAATCTCATAATTATGAAGAGGATATTATTAAAGATAGAGAGACTCCAAAGCTAAAAAAACGACTTATATATTCTATCATATTTCTTTTGATTCTAATGTATGTAAGCATGGGGCACAACATGCTTTCGCTTCCGCTTCCACATTATTTTGATAATAATTACATAGCTTTGGCCCTAACTCAGATGATCCTTGCACTCATCGTTATGCTCATTAATAGTAAGTTTTTTGTGAGCGGCTTTAAAAGCACTATTCATGGTGCTCCTAATATGGATACTCTTGTAGCGCTTGGGTCGTCAGTATCATTCTTTTGGAGTATATATGTAGTATATAAGATGTGTGGTATGGTTGCGAGTGGCGATATGAACCTTAGGCATATATACTATAATGAATTATATTTTGAGTCTGCTGCCATGATACCAACGCTTATAACTGTAGGAAAGATGCTTGAAGCGATGTCCAAAGGTAAGACTACATCTGCCTTAAAATCCCTTATGAAATTAAGACCAACGACTGCAATTCTTATAAAAAATGGCGTTGAGAAGGAAGTCGATATAGAGAGTGTTAGAGCTGGCGATTTATTTAAGGTAAAGCCTGGCGCTAGTATACCAGTCGATGGCATTATAATAGATGGGGAAAGCGCTATAGATGAGTCAGCAATAACTGGCGAATCTATACCTGTAGATAGAAAAGAAGGCGACACAGTAAAGTCTGCCACAATCAACCAAAACAGTGTTCTTATATGTAAAGCGACTCATGTGGGGGAAGATACTACACTTAGCAAGATTATAACTATGGTCTCTGATGCAGCAGCAACTAAGGCACCTATTGCTCGTATAGCTGACAAAGTATCAAGTATATTTGTGCCAGTTGTCATTATCATAGCAATCGCGGTAACTGCCATATGGATTATGAATGGAGCGGATATGAGTTTTGCTGTAGAGAGAGGTATCTCAGTACTTGTTATATCATGTCCATGTGCTTTAGGCCTTGCAACCCCAGTTGCTATAATGGTAGGTAGCGGTGTCGGTGCGAAGAATGGTATATTATTTAAAACGAGTGAAGCACTTGAGACTGCTGGTAGAGTTAATACTATAGCGCTTGATAAGACAGGGACTATAACTAAGGGTGAACCTAAAGTTACAGATATCTACAATACTAAGGTTAGCAGTAGTGATGTTCTGATAGATATAGCATACCGGTTAGAGAAAAACTCTGAACATCCTCTTGCTAAGGCTATAGTTAATTATGCTTTAGAAAAGAATAATTCAAAAGAAAACATAGTAACAAATGATTCAAATATCAAAGATTTTAAAATACTTCCAGGCAATGGCATAGTTGCGACGATTGATGATAAGTTATCTCATGCTGGTAGCAGTACTTATATATCTACGATAGTGGCATTAGACGATGCTGTAAATAAAAAGATTGATGAATACACAAGTGAAGGCAAAACTCCGCTATTATTTGAAAGTGGAGGAAAGCTTCTTGGCATAATTGCCGTTGCTGATGTTATAAAGGAAGATTCACCTTATGCAGTGATGGCTCTTAAAAAACTTAACATGAATATAGTTTTGCTTACAGGAGACAATGAAAGAACAGCGGAAAATATTGCTAAAAAGGCCAATATCGATAAAGTTATAGCGAATGTCCTGCCTGATGGCAAGGAAGGTGTCATAAAGAGTCTGCAAGATGGCTCAAAAGTCGCTATGGTTGGTGATGGCATAAATGATGCACCAGCTTTAACTCGTGCTGATGTAGGAATTGCTATTGGAGCTGGTACAGATGTAGCGATAGATAGTGCAGATATAGTTCTTATGAATAATAGCCTAGTGGATGTAGTTAATGCAATTAGACTTGGCAAAGCAACGCTTAAAAACATCTATGAGAATCTATTCTGGGCATTTTTTTACAATGTTATATGTATACCGCTTGCAGCAGGTGCATTTCCATACAAGATGAATCCTATGATTGGTGCTGCCGCTATGAGTCTATCAAGTTTTACAGTTTGTATGAATGCACTTAGACTCAATGCATTTAAAGTGAATAAAAATGAAAAATCAAAGTAAATTATCATTTATAAAATGTATAGCCATGGTGCTATCTTTTTTATTGCTTATAAGTCTAGTATCTTGTAAAACTAGCGAAAGTAATTTAAGTGATGATGATAATGAAAGCAAAAAGGAATATCTTGATGCTGTAGGAAAGTCAGCACTTTTTGATGAGATTAGATTTGGAAGATATGAGCAGGATGGAAATTATGATAATGGCTTAGAAGATATAGAATGGATAGTTATAGATAATGAGAATGACAGCGTATTACTTTTGAGTAAATACATTCTTGATGTAAAACCATATGAAGTTGATATAGAAGTAGATGATGATAAAGGTGCATATAACTGGGAAAAATCATATATAAGAAAATGGTTGAACGAAGATTTTTATAATATAGCATTTGATGAATTGGAAAAAGAAAGACTATCTATATCTGAAGTGAAAAACGGCAAAGTATATGGTATAAATAATTCTAATGAACCTTTTGAGATGGGGTCTGATACCAAAGATAGGGTATACATATTATCTAAAGATGAGATAAGAAAATATCTTGGTTATGAGTTTAATGGCATGAATGAAAGATATATTGCTTCTTATACGAAATTCGCTTCAGAGTCTCTTGATAAGAATCCGATCGATAAGGATTTTGCAATATGGAATAAAGAACGAGATTATGATCCGAAGTTTAATTCATACGCTGAATACTGGGTTAGGTCACCAGAAAATGTAGTTACTATCAATGACTATGAGTATCTTGCACTTATGGTTTCTAAAGATGGCCATCTTGCCAATAGAGGTTTTCCGTATTATGTGCATAAAAGTGTTGAAGATGGAGACGATAAAGAGTCAGCACAGTATTATAATAGAGGTATAAGGCCGGTAATTTCTATAAAGAAACAAATAGATGATGTTATTGTCTACAAAGAAGGTGAAAGTGATTTTGATATAGTGACACTTGGAAGGTTTGAACAAGATAACGATAGGACTAATGGGAAGGAGAAGATAGAATGGATTGTACTTGAGAAAGATGACGACAAGATGTTACTTATGAGTAGATATATTTTAGATGAAGTAGAATATAGCAATGTCTACGATAAAAGAGTCACATGGTTTAACTCAAGTCTCCGTGCATATGCTAATAATGAGTTTTATAATGAAGTCTTTGATGAGAGAGAAAAAGTCCTTATATTACCAACAAAATTAAAAACTTATGATAACCCAGTATATAATTCTATAGAAGAAAGTGAAACTGTGGATAAGGTCTTTATCATAGGCTTTGATGAGTGTATGAAGTATTTTGATATAGATTATGATGAGTGTATCAAAGATGGGCGATATGATTATAATAAGCCAAAAAGCCAAAAATTAATGACAAGCCCTACAGCATATGCAAAATCAAAATTTGAACATGAGAATAACAAAAGTGATATGTCATATTCTTCTGATTTTTGGCTAAGAAATGAAGGCTACTCTGGCGAAGAGCCTGGGTATAAATATAACTCAGCTATGTATGCTCGTGATAATGTTAATTTCAAAGGCGCTATATATGATTTATACACTATAAATGGTGATAGTGTTATGAAGCAAAATCTAAAGCTTGGATTTAGACCACTTATATGGATTGATATAAACTTGCTTTTGGATATTGAAAATTAGTATTAGTGGGCTAGATATAGGTGAAAACATAATTAAATAGCGGATTTATACGACTTGAAAAAAGTGTCATTTTATAGTATATTAGATTTATATGAAAATTGAGAGAATTAATGAAAATTCTATAGCGCTCACTATGGATAGTAGTGAGCTTAAAGATAGAAACCTGAAACTCACAGACCTTACCTATGGCTCTGAGAAATCAAAGGAACTTCTAGTAGAACTTGCTAAAATTGCCAAGAACGAATTGGATTTTAATATAGATTCACCTATAGCAGTCGAGGCAGTGCCTCTTAGAGATGGCAATATCAAACTCATCATAACAAAGGTGTATAATCCTGATGAACTTGATTCAAGATTTTCAAGATTCACGCCTACGAAGAATGATTTCGTGCCATTTGCAATTATGCAACTGCTTGAGTCAACTATTGATAAGTTTGAAGATGCACTTAAAGGTGGAAGTGGCAATAATCTCAATTCAACCGATAATCTCAATAAACTTGAGATCCGTAGTGACAAAGATATAGTTTGTATATTTGAATTCGATGAGATAGATAAGGCAAGTGATGCAACTAAGAATGTATCTAACAAAGACTATGAAAGCGTATTCTATAAGGATGAGAAGAATAATAAGTATTTCCTTGTCATCAGTATAAAAAGTGGTGTATCGAAAGATGAATTATCAGATTTCAATAAAGTATGCAACACCTTAGCTGAGTATGGTAAGAAGATGGAAGGCAATATTGGTATCAATAAAGCTTATTATGATGAACACTATAAGATAATCATTAAAGAAAAAGCACTTATGAAATTAAGTATGTTATAGAAAGGAGTACATATATGGCTATTACAAAAGATATGCTTATGGGAGAGATACTTGATAGCGATAAAGCAGATACTATAGCAGAGATTTTGATGGCAGAGGGTATGCACTGCGTAGGCTGTCCATCATCACAGATGGAATCTCTTGAAGAAGCTTGTATGGTGCATGGTCTAGACTGTGATGCAGTAGTTAATAAGATTAATTCAGCTATAGCAGCATAGTATATATTTTAAGGAGGAAAAGTTATGGCACACAAAGTATCAGATGAATGCATCAAATGTGGTGCATGTGCAGGGACTTGTCCAGTTGGATGTATCTCTGAGGGAGATAAGAAGTACGAAGTAGATGCAAGCGCTTGTGTAGATTGCGGTGCATGTGAAGGTGCATGTCCAACAGGAGCTATTAAACCAGAATAAGTGAAAAAAAGCCTTGAGATTACTCTCAAGGCTTTTTTCTTTACTTATTTTGGCTTTTTTGATAAAATATGGATATATGAATAAGTCATTACTTAATGAATTGATTGAATGGGCAAGGATACTTGCCATTGCTTTTGTTGTAGCATTTTTTATAAACAATGTTATAATCACTAATTCTTATATTCCAACACCATCTATGGAGTCCAATCTCCCTGTGGGAAGTAGACTTTTTGGTTTTAGACTTACCTATGCATTTTCAAAGCCTAAAAGAGGTGATGTTGTTATATTTGATTATGGATATGAGTGTAAGAATTGTGGAAGGATGTATCAAAAAAGCGATACAAATATCTGCCCTTATTGCAATACTGAGAATAATCACAATAAGAAGGTTCATTTTATAAAAAGAGTTATAGGACTACCTGGTGATCACATTGAGATTAAGGAAGACTATGTTGCTGATACAGAACTCTTTAGGTCAACTCTTTTTGAGGATGCTAGTTTTCAGGTGCCATGTGGTCATGTGTATATTAATGGCGAGAAGTATGAGGAAGACTATCTCAATGAGCCAATGATTGTCAATGGCTTTTATAAACCGATAGATGTGGTAGTGCCAGATGATTGTTATTATCTGCTTGGAGACAATAGGAATAATTCTGAAGATGCAAGATTTTGGGCAAATCCATTTGTGAATATGAAAGACATAGAAGCTAAGGCTTATCTTATATATTGGCCATTAAATCGTATAGGATTAATCAGATAATAATTTGGAAGGAGTATTATGTCTAACAAAAGTGAATATTCATATGAGTACACTCATATACTAAAGAAAGATAAAAACTGCGTAGAGAAGGCAGATAAGTTTTGCGAAGACTATAAGAAGTTTATGAATTCTGCAAAGACAGAAAGAGAGTGTGTAAAATATATTATTAGTCATGCAAAAAATTATGTAGAGTTTGATAAGAATAAAATTAAATATATAAAGCCATATGATAAATTCTATATCAATAATAGGGATAAATCAGTAGTCCTAATAACTATTGGCGAAGAACCGCTTGATAATGGTTTCAACTTTGTGGTATCACATATTGACTCGCCAAGACTTGATTTAAAGCCAAATCCAGTTTTTGAGAATGAAGAGATATGTTATTTCCATACACATTATTATGGCGGGATTAAGAAATATCAATGGCCAACTATTCCTCTTTCTATGCACGGAAGGATATTTAAAGAAGACGGGTCTTATGTCGATGTAAATTTTGGCGAGAAAGATGATGAACCAAGGTTTATTATAACAGACTTGCTTCCACATCTTGCGAAGGAGCAAGAAAATCGCACACTAAGAGAAGGAATAAAGGGTGAAGAGTTAAACATCGTTATAGGAAGCATACCTATAGATGCTGAAGATGACAAAGTGAAGGAAGCTGTGAAAACCAATACTTTAAAGATCCTTTATGATACCTTTGGCATAACAGAAAAAGATTTTGCTAGAGCAGAGATAGAATTTGTACCGGCATTTAAAGCGTATGATATAGGATTTGATAGATCATTAATCGCTGCCTATGGGCAGGATGATAGAGTTTGTGCATATCCAGCACTCATGGCAGAACTTGAGAATGTAAAACCAAAAAAGACAAGCATTACAGTATTTACGGATAAGGAAGAGATAGGTAGTGAGGGAAATACTGGTATGGTGTCAGAGTTCCTTTTTGATATAGTTGAAGACCTTTGCGATATAGCAGGAGTTAAGGCAAGAGATTGTTATAGGAAATCTATCTGCCTATCAAGTGATGTTAACTCTGCTTATGATCCTACATTTTCTGATGTATTTGAAAAGATGAATTCGTCGTACATTAATAGAGGAGTAGTATTGACAAAATACACTGGTCATGGTGGGAAGTCTGGTTCTAATGATGCTTCTGCCGAGACTATGGCTAAAGTTATAAAACTTATGGATAAAGAAAAAGTAGTATGGCAGATTGGTGAACTTGGAAAAGTTGATATAGGCGGTGGTGGAACTATAGCTAAGTATATGAGTCAGAGAAATGTTGACACTATAGATGTTGGAGTGGCTGTTTTATCTATGCATTCGCCTTATGAACTAACATCAAAGCTTGATATATATCACACATACCTTGCATATAAAGCGTTTTTATTAAATGAGTAGTTAGGAGAATATTATGAAAAAAAGATTATGTATTATTTTATCACTAGTTTTAGCAAGCTTACTTTCTGCTTGTCAAGATAAGATAAGTGTCGGTGGAAATTCTTATGAAGCAGACCTTGTCACATCAGGATATTATCTTGATAAGGCAAGCATGTCAGATGCTGCTCTTATAGAAGCATTATCTAATGTAAAGGAGATAACTAGGCCAGCAAGCCTTGGCAAAGTCGAGATGCCAGATTTTTCTACTATTGAGATAGTAGATCCAGAGCCTATTGAGATTACTGATGAGATGGTTGAGGCTGAGATTGAAAGAATACGTGATGCAGAAGTTACATATCAAGCTATTATGACCAAGAGAAAAGCTGTGATGACTGATAGAGTCACTATAGACTTTAAAGGTTTTGCTGATGGAAAAGAGATAGATGGTGGAAGTGGAGAAGATTTTCAGCTTGTACTTGGCAGTGGTCAATTTATACCTGGCTTTGAAGAAAAGGTAGCAGGTCACCTTGCCGGTGAGCCATTTAAAATAAAAGTAACATTTCCTGAAGATTATGCAGAGCCTCTAGCGGGTAAAGATGCGACATTTGATATTACAATTAAAGGAATTGAAGAAGCAGTCACACCTGAGGTTGATAATCTTTTTATAGTTAATCATACAAAAACAGGTTCATATAGTGTTGATGATTTTAAAGAAGAGATAAGAGAGAGACTTAGAAAAAGTAGTGAATTCATGCAAAGTGAAAGTACAGTGTATCAGGTATCTGATAAATTAATTAGTGGTTCAAAGTTTGAACCAACTGAGGAGGCTCTTGCATGGCAGTTTTCAGCCATTATGAGTCAATATAATAGTCAAGCAGAACAAAGTGGAACTAATCTAGCAACGATGTTTGCTTCAAGTGGTGAGTCTGTAGCAAATATATATTCTACAATCAAAGATCAGGCTAAAGAAGCAATAAAATCAGAGATGATCTATGATGCACTTTCTAATAGATTTAAGGTGGAAGTTAGTGATGAAGAGACAAAAGAGTGGTTTGAACAAGCGCTATCAGCATATGGGCTTACAGAACAGATGAGTTATGATGATTATGTAGATATAGTTGGTATTGATAATATGAAAAAATCTGTCATGGCTGAAAAATTATTTTTAAAAGCTTCAGAGCTTTGCAAACATGTCACTGAGTCAAAAGAGGAATAGATGAAAGCGTTAATTAAAAATGGAACAATCATTGATCCTGTATATAATGTAAAAGAAAAAAAGGATATCTTGATTGAGAACCAAAATGTAGTTAGCATTAAAAAAAATATAAGTGTAGATGCAAATTATGTCATAGATGCTAAGAATATGATGGTTGCTCCTGGTTTTGTCGATCTACATGCCAATTTCTGCGATCCAGGCGCGACAGATAGGGAGGATCTAAAGACAGGATCACTTTCAGCAGCTAAAGGTGGATATACACATGTGGTGCTTGGAGTAGACAATAAACCGTCACCATCTGAGAGTAATGTCATAGACTATATTAATAAATATAAATCAATTATGCCAATCAACATATATCCATCTGCCACTATCACAATTGATAGGATGGGATATGAACTTGCTGATATCATTTTCTTATATAATCATGGTGCTTTTGCTTTTAGTGACGGACTTCGTCCAGTGAGTGATAAAAACCTTCTAAAAAAGGCCATGGACATTCTTAAAACTAAAGGTAAATTTGTATCAGTATATAGTGAAAGTGGTGATAAGATTAAAGTAAGAGGCATAGTAGAAGGAAATGCAGCCAAGAAACTTGGGATCAAAGGTGCTACACCAGTTGATGCAGAGGTTACTGATCTAAAAGATAACATAGCAATTGCTCGTATGGCCGATGCTATGATAGACCTAGCATATATCTCATGCGAAGAATCAGTTGAGGCTATAAGAGAAGCTAAGAAAGAAAAACTTAAAGTGTATGCAGAAGTGCCTGCTCTCAATCTCTTTTTCAATGAAAAAGCGATAGAAAATCATGAGGCACTTGCTAAGGTATTGCCTCCTCTAAGATCTGAGACTGATAGGGTCGCATTATGTAATGCTTTAAAGAAAGATGTTATAGATATTATATCAAGTAATCATGTGCCTATAGAGTCGAAAGAAAAAGAAGGAAAGTTTAAAGATGCACAAAGCGGTAGCATTGGCCTTGAGACTGTCCTTGGCATATGTGGAAAGATACTTGTTGGTGAAGGGTATCTCACATGGAAAGATGTAATAGAAAAGATAAGTGTTAATCCGGCAAGGCTTTATGGCCTTGATAAAGAAGGGGCTGGCATGATCGAGATTGACAAGCCAGCCAATATAACAATTTTTGATCCTGATGAAGAATGGAAACTTACCGAAGAGAATATCATTTCAAAATCACATAACACTCCTCTTCTTAATCTTACACTCAAAGGAAAAGTAAAATATACTATCTGCAACGGTAAATTAGTATATAGAGATGTAAATACAAGTGATAGCGAGAAGTAGAAAAAAAAGAAAATTTAACATAGGTGTTCCTTTTATCATAATCATATTGGGTGTGGTCGCATTCTTATCTTTTAAGCTTTATGAAAAATATTCATTTACAAGTGAAAAAGTTGATCTAACAGAATATATAGGCGTAAGCGGGGATGATGTGGCAATATATCTCAACGATGTGCCAAAAAGTGTGTCTGATGAAGGTAGTAATTATTTTGCTATAAAAGAACATGATGCTACGTATCTTCCGTTATCGTTTGTGAAAGAATTCATCAACAATCGTTTTTATTATGCCAAAGATGTGAGCAAGATATTATATTGTCTTCCAGATGAAGTAAAATCATTTGGCGATACAGATATGCACCAGATGGGCAATGCTCCTTATGTGGTATTTAGAGATGAGCCATATCTACTTATAGACTATGTCAAAGACTATAGCAACATAAGATACGATATGTATCTTGATGACGAAGCAAAGAGAGTATATGTATATACTGATTGGGATAAAGAAGATATAGGTTATCTTAAGAGTCGTGAAGCTGTAAGAGTTCAAGGCGGAAATAAGAGTAAGGTTATCACAACTTTGAGACGTGGCGAAGAAATAAAAATCCTTGATCAGATGACAAAATGGTATAAGGTCAAGACATCTGATGGTTATATCGGTTATATTAGAAAGAGCAAGATTGGAAGGACAGAAGAGAGAATACCAACAAGTGATTATATAGAGTTTATAAGGCCTGGGAATAAACTACAAAATAAAGTTTGTCTTGGCTTTCATCAAGTATTTTCAGTGTATTCTACGGCCAATATGCCAACACTTCTTAAGTACACTGAAGGCATGAATGTTATAGCACCTACTTGGCTTACTATAAGAAGCAATGAAGGGGCGCTTTTTTCTAATGCCAGTGATGCATATGTTCAGTATTGCCATAACAAAGGCTTATCTGTCTGGGCAACAGTTAATAATTTTGACATGGGGCATTTCGATGATAAGAAGATATTCTCAAGCACTAAGAATAGAAGATCACTCATTGAGAGAATTGTTCGTGAAGTTACAGTCAATGGACTTGACGGCATAAACCTTGATATTGAGAGAGTCCCTACTGACGCAGGAGAAGATTATACAGAGTTTGTAAGAGAACTTTCTATAGAACTTACCAAGATCGGATGTATACTCAGCATAGATACTTATGTTCCTTATGCCTATAATTCACATTATGATTTGAAGGAGTATAATGACTTTTGCGATTATGTAATTATCATGTGCTATGATGAACACTATGCTGGAAGTAAAGAGGCTGGTTCGGTATCATCTATAGGATATGTAAGAGATGGTATAAACTTATCACTTGTAGATGTAGACAAAGATAAATTGATTATAGCCTTGCCTTTTTATACGAGAGTCTGGACTACTTTAAGTGATGGCTCAGTAGGCTCTATTGTTGGGGGCTCACTTGCTATGGAAAATAGTGCAAGAAAGAGTGGACTCACATTTGCATTTGATGATGTGACATGCCAAAACTATGGTATTAAAACAGGATCAGATGGAAGTAAGATTGAATGTTGGCTAGAAGATGAATTAAGTCTTGCTTATAAAACTACGGAGATCAAGAATGCTGATCTTGCTGGCACAGCTGCATGGAAACTAGGACAAGAGAGAGAGACCTTTTTCTCTATAATTAATATCAATGAATAATATTGATACTAAAAATGTTTCTTTAATACTTAAAGAAAAAGGTAAAGTGGTTGCTATAAAAACAGACACGGTATATGGATTAATTTGCAATGCTTTTGATATAGAAGCTGTCGCAAAGATATATAGATTAAAGCAGAGAGAAAAAAAGAAACCACTTTCTATATTTGTTAAAGATATAGATAGTATAAGGCCTTATATAGTAGATGAAAATCTTACTAAGAGAAATGTAAATATCATGGAAAAGTATTGGCCTGGTGCGCTAACTATAATTTTTAAGAAAAAAGATGATATGTTTTCTTATCTTACTGAAGGCTCTAGTGGCATAGGTATAAGGATTCCCAACGATAGTTATCTATTAGAACTACTTGAACTTTGCGATTTTCCGCTTGCTGAGACATCGTGCAACATATCTGGCGAAGAGCCATATAAGAATGCTGATGAGATAAGAGAGCATTTTGGTGATAGTATAGATTTAATTGTCGATGGAGGCGAGACAAAAAGTGCAAGACCATCAACAGTATTGTCACTTGAATCAGGTGAACCGATATTACTTAGACTTGGAGATGTAGATATTAATGTCTAATATATCAAGCAAAAGAAATGTTAAGATTGAACTAATACGTATTTTTGCATGTATATTAGTTATCTGGTATCATATAAGACTTTTGCCATGGAATGTCTATGGCGAACTTCGTGAGACGGCGGTACTCTTTGAATCAATATGCACAGTCTGCGTAGTAACTTTCTTTCTTATCACAGGTTTCTTTATATATGATAGAAAGGGTAGCCTTATAGATAATTGGCTATACTACCTTAAAAGCTTTTTTACTAAGATCTTTCCGCCTTTTGTCGTCGTATCAATAATATGCATTATATTTCATGATTATCTTATATCTATTGCAACATTTTCAGAATGTCTACGAAATATCTCGATTGAAAAAATATGTAGTAGCCTTTTAGCAAGTTTTTCGAGTTTTTCTACAGAATCGCTTCCTGGCACAGCAGCGCATCTTTGGTATGTATATTCGTATTTTTATATTATACTTGTGTATCCTGTGACTTATCTAATACTTAAGAAAGCGCCAGAAGCTTTTACTTATATGGTTTTAATTACTATAACTATACTTATGATACTCAATGACTATTATTCTTATTATGGTGATAGCATATATTACAAGTTTTTCGAGATAGTTCGTAAGCCCGTATATTATAGTGCGGTAGGATATGTGCTATATCATAAGATTATGAAACCTATGGTAGATGCTAGGACTAGCGAAAGCATTGATAAGAAAGAACTAATAATTAACAAGAAATTATTCGTATTATCAATTATTATATATATAGTGACTTTTATTTTATTATATAAGACTCAAGTTGGGTATTATCTTGGTACCAATAATGGCTATGTCTATACTTCGTGGCTGAGTTTGTATTCTTTGATATTATCTATATGCTTTGTACTAATAATATATAATATCAATGTAGATTTATTCGTTAGTGAAAAGTTAAAAAAGACTATACTTTTTGTCTCAAGCAAGACTCTTGGAATATATCTTATACATTATTTGATTATTGCGAAATTAGTATCGATAGGATTTCAAGAATTTTTTACCAAAAAGCTTCCAACTGTATTTCATCATTTTGTATACAATGTATTTTATTCAGCATTTATATTTACTGTATCTTTTGTAATAATTGCTATTATTGATTTCATAAAAGATAAGATAGTGGGAGGATTGTATGTCTTCAAAGAGAAAAGATTATCTTAAGTGGGATGAATACTTTATGGGGCTTGCGATACTCGCAAGTATGAGGAGCAAAGACCCTAACACTCAAGTTGGATGTTGCATAGTCGATACTGACAACAGGATCTTGTCACTTGGCTACAATGGATTCCCAATGGGATGCAGCGATGATGAATTTCCATGGGAGAGAAAAGCAAAAAGTTCATATGACACTAAATATAATTATGTTTGTCATGCAGAGCTTAATGCAATTCTTAGTTATAAAGGAAATTCCCTTAAAGGTGCTAGACTTTATGTTAATCAATTTCCATGCAACGAATGCGCTAAAGCTATAATACAAGCTGGCATCAAATCATTAATATATCTTGATGACAAATATGCTGATACGGATACAGTAAAATCATCAAAGAGAATGTTCAAAGCGGTCGGACTAAAATTTAAGAAGTTTAAACCATTGGATAAAAAGATTGTAATTGAATTATGATTATTAATATAGATGGCTACGATATAAACTATATTGATGAAGGAAAGGGCGAAGCAGTCTTACTTCTACATGGTTGGGGTGCAAATCTTAAAAGTTTTATAGCACTTACTAATATGCTGAAGACAAAGTATAGAGTGCTTGCTTTAGACTATCCTGGCTTTGGAGAAAGTAGTCCTCTTAAAGAAAGTTTTTCTATAGATAATTATGCTGATATAGTTGTAAGTTTCCTTAGAAGCCTTGATATTAAGAAAACTATACTTGTTGGTCACTCATATGGCGGAAGAATAATACTTAAACTTAATAATAGAGTAGAGCTACCTTTCACCATAGAGAAGAATGTACTTATAGACGCTGCAGGCCTTAAAGATCATAAGGATCTAAAAACCCTTGCGAAAATATATACATTCAAAACACTTAAAATGCTTTCACATCTTGCTCCTATAGATGAGGGAAGGAAAAAAGAACTAGAGAAAGAACTAAAAAGGAAATTTGGATCAAGCGATTATGGTAAAGCTTCTAAAGTTATGCAAGAAACTTTGGTTAAGTCAGTGAATGAAGATCTGACTAACTGCCTAAAAGGCATGAGAGAAACTCTAATCATATGGGGAGATAATGATACTGTGACACCTATGTGGATGGCGAAAAAGATGGAAGAGGAGATAGAAAATTCTGGTCTTGTGGTGCTTCATGGTGGGCATTTCTCTTATCTTGATGACCCGATAACATTTGCTAAAGTTATAGAATCATATTTTAAATTGTAATATATGGGAAATCTTATTAAAAAAATTAATACTGAGATAGCTAAAGCATTTAAAGACATCCATTTAGATGAATCATATGCTTATATTTCAATTTCGGGTTTGCCAGAGCTTGCTGATTATCAGATCAACTCATGCTTCAACATAGCTAAAGCTCAAAAGAAAAATCCAATGGATGTCGCATCAGAGATTTCCGATGTTATAAAAGACCTTACAATTGATGGGACGAAAGCTTTCTTGAAA
>DGGU01000050.1 GCA_002392345.1 Lachnospiraceae bacterium UBA3866 | reverse complement strand
TCTCTGAGAGAGGAAAAATTCTTCCAAGAAGAGTTACAGGAACTTGTGCAAAACATCAAAGAGAGATCGTCAATGCTATAAATCGTGCTCGTCATGTCGGCATCTTACCATATGTTATAAAGTAAATTATCATCCCAAGGCTGTGGTATACCTTGGGATTTTAATCAATTGATTGGGAGATAGGAGGGTAGCTGGTGCGCCCCGCGGTCTTCAAAACCGTTGTGTGAGATTTTACTCACGGCTAGGTTCGATTCCTAGCGTCTCCGTTTAAAAGTCTGTTGAAACCAAAGAGATAATTAATTATAATTTTATTAAGTTCTTTGGTTTCCAAAGAACTTTTTTATTTAGGGGCTCGCATAGCTCGCCCCTACGAGTCCGTAGGCGCGAGCTATGCGAGCGCAAGTTACGATATGAACAAGAATGAGGTTTTGAGAAAAATTCCACAGGTCGATGAGATTTTAAAAGATGAGAAGTTATCTATTATAGTAGAAAATACTCCTCATGATTTTTTGGTGTCTTGTATAAGAGAAGTAATTATCGATATAAGAGCCAACATCCTTAATGGCGTTGAAAAGGATATCGATAGAGATGACATCATATCTAAGATAGAAGCTAAGGTTACGAAGAAATCTAAGCATAGCCTTAGGAAAGTCATCAATGCCACAGGTACAGTTTTGCACACCAATCTTGGTAGATCTATCCTCTCAAAAAAGGCCACAGAAGCTATGATAGAAGTAGCTTATAACTATAGTAATCTTGAATATGACATAAAATCAGGCAAACGTGGCAACCGACAATCTCATATAGAAAAAATTGTAACGGATATAACGGGCGCTGAGGCTGCCATGGTTGTCAATAACAATGCAGCTGCGACTATCCTAGTTCTCGCTGCACTCGCTGAGGGAAAAGATGTTGTGATATCAAGAGGAGAACTAATAGAGATAGGAGATAGTTTTAGGCTCCCTGATGTGATGGGAGAGAGTAAGGCTATATTAAAAGAGATAGGGTCAACCAACAAGACAAAACTTAATGATTATATAGATGCGATAGATGAAGATAAGACTGCTGTGATTTTGAAGGCTCATACAAGTAATTATAAGATAGTTGGTTTTACTGAGCAGGTAGAATTAAAAGACCTGATACCTCTTGGTGAGAAATATAATCTCCCTGTAGTTTATGACATGGGCAATGGACTTATAGTAGATTTAAATGAATATGGGATAGATGAACCAACAGTTAAGAGCCTTGTAAGTTCTGGGGCTGATGTAGTTTTATTTAGTGGTGATAAACTTCTTGGCGGACCGCAGGCAGGTATTATAGTAGGAAAAGCAAAATACATAAGCAAGATGAGAAAGCATCCGTATGCTCGTGCAGCGAGAGTTGATAAATTTACACTTGCAGCACTTAACAGCACTCTTTTCGAATACTATGATGAGAAGAGAGCAAAGAAGAATATTCCTATACTTAATATGATTACAATAAGTGAGAAAGATCTAAAAGAGAAAGCAGAGAAGTTAAAAAAATTACTTGAAGCAAAAATTGATAAGAAAAAAATAAACATAGATATAGAAAGCGTGAAAGACCAAGTTGGTGGAGGAACTGCACCAGAAGTATTTTTATCTGGGTATGCAGTGACTATCTTCATGGAAAGTTATCCTGCAGAGAAGATAGAGAGAAAACTTCGTGAACTTGATGTGCCAATCATCGCTAGAGTTGCTCATGATAAGGTGTATTTGGATGTGAGAACAATATTGGACGAAGATATAGATTTGATAGTAGACGAATTATGCAAAATATTATTATAGGAACAGCTGGCCATGTTGACCATGGTAAGACCTGCCTCATAAAGGCACTTACTGGTATCGATACAGACCGTCTCAAAGAAGAAAAGAAAAGAGGAATAACCATTGAAAATGGTTTTGCTTATATGCCAAATGATATAGGATATCATATTGGCATTATTGATGTTCCAGGGCATGAGAAATTTGTAAAAAATATGCTTGCGGGTATCGGTGGTATCGATCTTACTTTACTTGTCATATCACTTGAAGAAGGAATAAAACCACAGACGATAGAGCACTTCGAGATACTCAAAACCATCGGTATAAAGAAAGGTATAGTCGTATTTACAAAACTAGATTCAGAAAACAAAGTTGATTTTGAAAATTTGCGTGTGGCACTTCATGATCTAACAAAGGGATCATTTCTTGAAGGTGCGAAAGAGATATGCGTTTCTTCATACACAGGACAAAATATAGATTTACTTAAAGAACTTATATTGGAATCAGTTAAGAGCATAGGAGAGAGAAATAATAATAAGGCACTAACCCGTCTTCCTATAGATAGAGTATTTACTATGGAAGGATTCGGAACTGTAATCACTGGAACTTTGATTGAAGGGAAAATTGATACTGGAGATGAACTCATGGTCTATCCTTCTCAAAAGATAGTGAAGGTAAGACAGTTGCAGTCTCATGGGAAGGCAGAGCCATCAGCATTTGCTGGACAGAGAACAGCCATCAACCTTCTAAATGTCAAGAAGGAAGAACTTGATAGAGGCGATGTCATCGCAGCAAAGTCATCTATGATACCAAGTGAAATTATAGATTGCAAACTCACTATGTTTAAAACTGCAAGTAGAAAGATAAAAAATGGTGAGAGGATACTTTTTAATTATGGCTCAAATCAAGTGACGGCAAGTGTCAAGGTAATTTCAAATGAATACATACAGCTTAAGTTTGATAATCCTATCCCGGTAAAGAGAGGCGATAGGTACATAGTTCGTTTTTTAAGTCCGACTGAGACTTGCGGTGGCGGTGTCATACTCAATATCGACTCTAAAAGATATAAAGTAGATGACGGCACAGCTACTAGCCATTTTAAGGCTATAGATAGTAGTGATGAGAAGGTTGTTTTAGAAGAGATAATAAGTGATGGCAGTGCCAATTTCCCAAATGTCACCTTCGTTGCTAAGAAGATGAATCAGGCAACAAATGACACTATATCTTTAATAAGTAAATTAAAAGATGATAACAAAGCAGTAGTTATAAATGGCGATAAGAGTGATAATATAACAGAAAACTCTATAGTTATATCGATTAAATTCTATGATGGCATAAAAAAATACATACTTGATATCTTAAATAAATATCATAAAACCAACAATCTCTCTAAAGGTATGAAGAAAGAAGAGTTAAAGAGCATACTTTTTAAGAGATATAGCAAAGTTGGAGACACAGTTTTTGAAAAGGTTCTAAACTATCTTATCTATAAAGGCGTGATAAGACAAGTTGATGACCTGATTGCAGATGCTAATTTTAAAGTAGTTATAGACGATAAAGTATCAGACGCCATTACTAATGTGGAAAAGAAATACCTTGAAGCAAAATTTGAACCACCTGATAATAAGACATTAATCGAGATGTGCGTAAATGATAAGTTTAATGATCGATTAAAACTTAGACAGGTGATGCTCGATCTAGCGAAAGAAGGAAAACTTGTAAAATTATCTACTGACTATTATATACATAGGGAATATTTTGATAAGGCAGTTTTAAAAGTTAAAGAATTCTTTGAAACAAGCGACAAGATGGCTATGACAGATCTTCGTGATATGCTTGCAACTTCAAGAAAATATGCTATACTTATTATAGACTATATGGATAAGATCAGACTTACAGAACTTCATGGACTTTATAGAGTAAAAGGAGCTAATTATGGCAAAGTATGATAAGGCAGGCTGCTTAAAGTGGCTTGATGACAATGGTTATAAATATGACAAAATTGAACACTCAGCTGTATTTACTATGGAAGAGATGGAGGTAGCTGGCATCACTAAGAAAGGTGATGTGGTTAAGAATCTTTTCGTTCGTAATGCGAAAGGTGATAAGCACTACCTTGTATCAGTGGTAGAAAATAAATCTGTAGATATGACTAAGCTTGCTTTGGCACTTGGTTCTACAAGATTATCATTTGCATCACCTGAGAGGATGGACAAATACTTAGGTGTAAAGCAAGGATCGGTTTCTCCACTTTGTGTCTTAAATGATGAGAACCACGAGGTGGTAGTGGCTTTCGACCAGAGTCTTATGGGAAAAGATCGTATAGGCGTACATCCGCTTGAAAATACGGCTACAATTTTCATGCCATTTAAGGATATAAAGAAGATAGTAGAAGGCAATGGCAATAAATTTATGTGTATCAAGATATAGGTAGCATTAAAAGGTGATCTTATGAAAGAGACGGCGGTAAAATTAATTAGTATTTTTATAACCTTTCTGATTTTTCTAGGTGCACTTATGCTTATGAGAGAATATAATGTAAGTATGCCTGTAAAAATAGTTGTTTTAATAGTGCTTATAATAATTATTGACTTTATAAAAAGTAAAATATTTGGTAAAAGATAAAGCCTAATAGATAAGCGAATCAGAATTAAAAATGCCCTTTAAATAGGGTATTTTTTTTGTAAAAAAACAGCAGTTTTGTATAAAAAAACATTGAAAAATTTAGTTATAAATGGTATAATCTAATCATAAAAGTTGCACAGAATGGGATTCTGTTCAGCAAATAATTTTTTGGAGGAAAAATTTTATGAATGCTCTTTTAATTTTAAAAGGTCTATGTGTAGTCGGAATCATTTTATGCGTAGTATTGATGATTTGGAAACAAGGACAACTTGCAAAAACTCCTGAAGGAAAGGCAAATATTGAATGGGGATTACAACCAAAGAACTTAATTGCAACTGCTATCGTTGGTGTAGTTGCAAACTTCTTCGATACTCTTGGTATCGGTTCATTTGCACCATCATCATCTGCATTCAAACTTACTAAGTCAGTTGATGACTTACTCGTTCCTGGAACACTTAATGTTGGTGATACTGTTCCAGTTTGTGTTGAGGCATTCTTATTCTTTGACGCATTCAACATTGATCCACTTACTTGTGTGCTTATGTGTGTAGCTGCTACTGTTGGTGCATTCCTTGGTGCTTCTATCGTATCTAAATGGGATAGAACTAAAGTTCGTTGGGGATTCGGAATTGGTCTTATCGTTCTCGCTATCATCATGCTTTGCAGATGGGGCGGTTGGGGTCCATTCGCACTTGGCAATGTAGAGTATACTGAAGCACAAATCGGTACAGTTGTTGATGGCCGTATCATTCACAAAGTTGGTGAGGATATCGCAGCAATTGGTCTTACAGGTGGAAAACTTGTTATCGCATGTGTAATCAACTTCTTACTCGGTGCAGCAATGTGCTTAGGTGTTGGTCTTTATGCTCCTTGTATGGCTCTTTGTGTTCTTATCGGACTTCATACAGGTATGGCATTCCCTATAATGATGGGATCATGTGCATTCCTTATGGCATTTGGTAATGGACCTAAGTTCATCATGGAAGGAAGATATGACGTTGTAGCTTGCTGGACTCAAGCTATTGGTGGAGCAATAGGTGTATTCCTTGCTTACTATATTGTTAAGTCAATGAATTTAAGAACACTTACTATCCTTGTTGTTGTAGTATGTTTCATCACTGGTCTTCTTTATCTAAAGGATGCTATTGCTGGTTCAAAGGCATAAGCTTAGTGGTTGATTTTTAGAGTTTCATATAATATAATTATAACTACCATCCCACTTAGGATGGTAGTTTTTTTATAAAAGAAAGATTTATCAATGGACAAAACTAGAAATAATAATTTAATTGGAAGCATAGAGATACTTATTACAGGAATCATCTGGGGCTTCATAGGATTTTTTGTTAAAGAACTAATAGCGGCAGGTTCAACTCCAGCATTATCAGCATTCTTTAGAGTTGCATTTGCCTTTTTATTTGCAGCGATCGTAGCACTTTTTATGTATGGGCCAAGGTCATTTATACTTACGAAGGAACAATTCATATGGTGTCTACTTGATGGCGTACTTACTCAAGGTGTATATAATTATTGTTATTCTGTCTGCGTAGAAAAGACTGGGGTTGCTATAGCATCAGTACTTCTCTACACATCTCCAGTATTCAATGCAATCATCTCATACCTAGTTTTTAAAGAGAGGCTTGGTTTCAAGCGAAATATCATTCTTGTCATTAACCTTATCGGGTCTATCATAGCAGCTACAGCTCTTGATTTTAGTTTTAAGACAGTATCTGCTTTTGGAATTCTTATGGGACTGATGTCAGGACTTACCTATGGTGCGGCACCTGTTCTTGGGAAATATGTCAATAGAAATCCAAATCTTTTCGTAGTCATAGCTTACAATGAGTTTTTTGCTACTATATTTATGCTGATATTCCTTAAACCATTTGATGGGGTCAAAGTCATGACAAGTAAGCTTCTTTTATACGGTGCTTTGTATGGTATTCTTATAACAGGTATCGCCTATATGTTTTACTATGATGGCATTAAGAGGATGTCTGAGATGAGCCTTGTCCCTGTCATAGCATCTATTGAGATTGTGGTGGCGGCATTTGTAGGTGTTCTCATATATAAAGAGCCACTAAACATAATTAATTACATAGGCATAGCACTTGTTATATTATCTATAGTTCTTATGAGCCTTGCAAGTCGAAAAAGGCTTAAGAATGTCTAAAAATGTCATAAAAAGGTATTGAAAAAGTTATATATTTATAGTAAAATAATAATGCTTAAAAGGGGTTATTGCCTCTATTACTTTATGTTATAAGGAGGGGTGGTTGTATGGCAACCAAGAAAAAAACAAAGGCTGCAATTAAAGCGAAAGCAAAAGCAACTAAAGCAAAAGCAGCTAAGGCAGTTAAAAAGATTAAGAAAGCTGTAAAGTCTACAGCTAAGAAAGTTAAGAATGATGCTAAGAAAGTAATTAAGAATGTAAAACAAACTGTCCAAGCATTCAAGACCTCTGGGGATATTGTTTTACTATTAAAGCAAGGTGTTGGTAAGCCTTGTGTTCCATGCGTTAAGAAAGGAGATAAGGTAGTTGTTGGTCAACTTATTGCGAAACCACAAGGCCTTGGTGCCAATCTTCATTCATCGGTTGATGGTGTAGTAACAAAAGTTACTGATGCCGCTATCTTTATCAAATCAAACAAGATTTTATCTTCTCTTGGTCAGATAGTACCAAAAACTATAAAAGCAAAAAAAGATGACATGCTTGCTTGCGTAACAGAAGCAGGTATAGTTGGTATGGGTGGAGCAGGATTCCCTACTGGTGTAAAACTTTCTACTGAAGTAAAAGATGGATATGTTTTAGTCAATGCAGTAGAGTGCGAACCAATACTTGCACATAACATGGCACAACTTGTTAGATATTCAAATGAAACCATAAAAGGTGTCCATTATGTAATGAAGATTACAAAAGCAAAACATGGAATCATCGCTATAAAACAGAAACACAAAGAAGAAATTGAAGCAGTACTTAAAGCATTAAAAGGAATTACTGATATACATGTACATTTACTTCCAGACATCTATCCGATGGGAGAAGAGAGAGCGGTTGTAAGAGAGTGCCTCGGAAAACTTCTTGATGTAAATGAGCTTCCATCAGCAGCCAATGCTATTGTTATCAATGTTGAGACAGTTCTTCGTGTATACGAAGCAATCGAATTTGGTCGTCCAGCTGTATCTAAAAACTTAACCGTCAGTGGTAAGATTAAGGGAATCAATAATGGTGTTAAAGTGTTCTACGATGTTCCTATAGGACTTAAAGTAAAAGATGTAATAGAGGCTGCAGGTGGTATAGATGGCAAGTATGGTGAGATAATTATGGGTGGACCATTTATGGGTAAACCATGTAAGCTCGATGACCCTATAACTAAAACTACTGGAGGAATCATAGTTACAGAGCCATTTAAAGATTATAAAGGCGCTAAAGTAGGACTTCTTGTCTGCGCATGTGGTGCTAATGAAGATAGACTTAAGGACATTGCAAGCAAATACAATATGAAAGTTGTAGATGTAGAGTATTGTAAGCAAGCAAAAGATCCAAAAGGCAATGGAGTTTATAAATGCGAAAATCCAGGAAATTGCCCAGGTCAAGCACTTAAGTGTATGAATATAAAGAAGGCAGGAGCTACAGAGATACTTATATCAAACTGCTCAGATTGTACAAATACTGTTATGGGTTCAGCTCCAGGTCTTGGACTCAATGTTCATCATGCAACTGATCATATATTTGAGACAGTTGGCATGGAAGTACAGAGACATTTAAAGAAATCAAAATTTGTAGAAGGACCAATACCAGAGGGTTGCACAGCTTCAAGAAATCCTGAATCTAATGAGCCTGGTGGTATAAATAGTGTATCACATGCTGGAGGCGCTGGCGGTGTAAGTGCTGATTATAGTAAGCCTTATGTATTTAGAGAGGATTCACCAGAAGGAGAGATCCTTATAAGCATTGAGTCAGGTTCAGATATCTCAGTTAAGTGGGAAGATTAATCACAGCTAATATATAAATGTTAATATATATTAAGTCATAAATAAGGAGGAAAATTTATGTCTATTTCAGCGGAATACGCTCAAGAACACATTAACGATCCAGCAGTTCTCTGTTGTAGAAGAGAAGCAGGCACAAAGCTTTCTCATCACGACTTTGAGGACCCAGCGATCTTCGATGATCTTGTATCATCAGGGCTTTTAAAACTTGACGGCGCAATCACTATTGGACAGGCTATGGGAGCAACTCTTACTAAGACTCTTGATTCTCTCAATCCAGTACTTAAAGATTGTGTTGATAAAGTCCAAGAAGCAGCAGCACCTGCAGCAGTTTCATCAGCTCCAGCAGCTCCTGCATCTTCAAATCAAGGCGCAACCACTAGTGTTGCTGGTGGTAAATTAAAAATCCATATAGGTGAAGGAAAGGGCATCGACCTTGAGATACCTATGGGTCTCGCAGGTGGCGCAGGTGCAGCAGGTACAGGCGCAAGCGCAGGTGCAGCAGGTGTATCATCTGGTGCAGCAGCTTCAGCAGGCGGCGAGAAAGTAGTTAGAACTCTCACAAGAAAGCATTACAACATCACAGAAGTTAAGAGAGGGAAAGAAACTAAGATTGAAGGCACAACACTTTATATTCGTAAGGGTATTGAAGAAGAAGCAGTTGCGACTCAAGAATTAGTTCACGATTTAAAACTTGATATCATTACAAAAGATAAATATCACACTTATTCTGAAACTATAATGGATACTCAACCTATCGCTACTAAAGAGGGCGACTCTGAACTTGGTTCAGGTGTTACAAGAGTTCTTGATAACGTAGTTATGTTACTCACTGGTACTACTGATGAAGGAGTACAAATCGGTGAGTTCGGTTCATCAGAAGGATATCTTGATGAAAACGTTATGTGGGGTAGACCATCTTGTCCAGATTATGGTGATATCTTAATCAGAGGTACAGTTAAGATAGAGAATAAGAAGAACATGGAAAGACCAGGACCTCTTGCAGCTCATAAGGCATTTGACGTTATAACTCAAGAGATCAGAATGGCTTTAAAAGAGCTTGATGACAGTCTCGTAGTTAATACTGAGAAATTTGATCAAGTTCGTCGTCCAGGAAAGAAGAAAGTTGCTCTTGTAAAAGAGATCATGGGACAAGGTGCTATGCACGATAACCTAATCCTTCCTGTAGAGCCAGTTGGCGTACTTGGTGCACATCCAAACGTAGATCTTTGTAACGTTCCTGTAGTATGTTCACCACTTGAAGTTCTTGATGGTTGTATCCATGCACTTACTTGTATAGGACCAGCTTCTAAAGAGCAATCAAGACATTACTGGAGAGAGCCAATGGTTCTTGAGCTCCTTCATGATAAAGAGATCGATTTCGCAGGCGTTATATTTGTAGGTTCTCCACAAATTAACTCAGAGAAGTTTTATGTATCTAGACGTGTAGGAATGACTTGCGAAGCTATGGATGTAGAAGGTGCTATTGTTACTACAGAAGGATTTGGTAATAACCACGTTGACTTCACATCTCACATCGAGCAGATCGGTATGAGAGGAATCAAGGTTGTTGGTATGTCATTCTGTGCAAAACAAGGTGCACTTGTTACTGGTAATAAATACATTGAGGCTATGGTTGATAACAACAAGTCTGAAGCAGGTATTGAGAACGAGATCCTCGGAAACAATACTCTCTGCCCAGAAGATGCTGTTCGTGCTGACCTTATGCTTAAGGCTCTCATGGCTGGTGAATCTGTAAAGAAACCAGAGAAGGAATGGAATCCAAACGTTAAGTCACAAAACGTTGAACTCATTTCTAATGTAACTGGTAAGCCAGTAGAACTCGTTAAGAATGAGACATCTCTTCCAATGAGTGAGAAGTATAAGAAGAAATATGCAAACGCAAAATAGGACACCTAAGTATATTGACAAAGTCAATTACTACGAAGGTATCATAACTGAAGTTCACGATGGTTCTGTAGCGATTGATATAAAAGGTCGACTTGGTTCTATAAGGATACCGAAGAGGATGATTATATCAGACTATGAACTAAAAGTTGGACAAATAGTAGCATTCAACATGAGTTTCATAGAACAAATAAGTAATTGAAAGGAGAATATTATGAGTTATACAATAGTAAAAGGTATGCAATCAGAAATATTTGCACCTATTACACCTCCACCAGTATGGGCACCTGTTACAAAACCTCTTAACAAGATGATTATTGCTATAGCAACTGCTGCTGGAGTTCACTGTAAATCAGATGAAAGATTTAACTTATCTGGAGACTTCACTTGGAGAAAAGTTCCAGACAATACAAAGCCAGAAGATCTTATGGTTTCTCACGGCGGATATGATAACAGTGATGTAAATAAAGACATCAACTGTATGTTCCCTTATGAGAGACTTCATGAATTAGCTAAAGACGGAGTTATTGGTGGAGTTGCTAAGACCCATGCAACATTTATGGGTGGTGGCGGAAACCAAGAAAAGTTTAAAAATGAGACAGGACCAGCTATTGCTGAGTTCTTAAAATCAGAAGGAGTAGATGGAGTTCTTATGACTGCTGGCTGAGGAACTTGTCATAGGTCTGCCGTGCTCGTGCAGAGAGCTATTGAACAAGCTGGAATACCTACTATCATTATAGCAGCCCTTCCTCCGGTTGTTAAACAGACAGGTACTCCTCGTGCTACAGCCCCACTTGTACCTATGGGTGCAAATGCAGGAAAACCTCATGATAGAGAGATGCAATATAATATTTGCAAAGATACATTAGAGCAACTCGTAAAGATTGAAGGTCCAGGAAAGATTGTTCCACTTCCTTATGAGTACGTTGCTAAGGTATAATCTTTAAGGTTTATTTCATAATAAAAAGCCAAGGGCTAAGTCCCTTGGTTTTTTTGTTGAAATTTCGTTATTTTTAAGGTGAGTTTTTGGTCATAAAACATTGAAAAAATACTCATTTTATACTACAATAGATGTATATATTATAATATTGGCATAAAAGCCAAGAGTGTTATTTTGCACTAAAAATAAGGAGAGTTTATATGAAAAAATTATTAAGCATTTTACTTGCTATGACATTAGTATTTACTTTAGTTGCATGTAGCAGTAATAATACTGCAACAGCTACATCTGCTCCAGAAGAAACTACTAGTGCTGTAGAAGAAGCAAAGACAGAAGAGAGCCCTATCCACATCGGTATAGTAACTGGTTCTGTATCTCAATCAGAAGATGATCGTCGTGGTGCAGAGAAGTTCCAAGAGATGTATGGCGAAGAGAATGTAAAGCTTGCTATATATCCTGATAATTTCACAGATGAGCTCGAGACAACCATCCAAACTATTGTAAATCTTTCTGATGATCCAGATATGAAAGCAATAGTTGTTAACCAAGCAGTACCTGGAACTACTGAGGCATTCCGTAGAATCAAAGAGCGTCGTCCAGACATTCTTTGTATCGCAGGTGAGTCTCATGAAGACCTTCCTGAGATAGGTTCAGCAGCTGACCTTGTATGTAACAATGACTTCGTTGCAAGAGGATATCTTATCATTAAGACAGCTCACGACCTTGGATGTGATACTTTTGTACATGTTTCATTCCCAAGACACATGGCTTATGAAACTATGAGCCGTCGTGTTGCTATCATGAGAGAGACTTGCAATGAGTATGGCATGAACTTCGTACTTGAGACTGCTCCAGATCCAACATCAGACGTTGGTGTATCAGGTGCACAAGCTTACCTTCTTGAGAAAGTTCCTGAGTGGGTAGAGAAGTATGGCAAAAATGCAGCATATTTCTGTACTAATGATGCTCACACAGAGCCACTTCTTAAGCAACTTCTTGAGTATGGCGGATACTTTATCGAAGCTGACCTTCCATCACCTCTTATGGGATATCCAGGAGCACTTGGTATCGATCTTACAGCTGAGGCTGGAGATTTCGAGAAGATCCTTAAGAAAGTTGAGAACGCAGTTAACGAAAAAGGTGGTGCAGGTAGATTTGGTACTTGGGCATATAGCTATGGTTACACTCAATCAGCAGGTCTTGCACAACATGCATTAAATGTTGTTAAAGGTGAGTCTGAACTTAAAGACATGGACGATATAGCTAAGGCATATAAAGTATTTACTCCAAATGCAGCATGGAATGGTTCTAACTATACTAATGTTGATACAGGTGTAAAACTTTCAAATGTATTCCTTGTATATCAAGATACATACATCATGGGCGATCCTGGTAAATATATGCATGCTACAGAAGTGAAAGTTCCTGAGAAATATTTCTCAATAAAGTAATTTATAAACGAAGGGTTTATAGCTCAAGCGTAAGGGCGAGCTATGCGAGCCCATATAAGTTTGGGGGCGGATAGCTATCCGCCCTTATTTTTTAAGATGGTAATAACACTATGAAAAGCAAAGTATTGGAAATGAAAAACATAAAAAAATCCTATTATGGCACTGCAGTTTTGCATGACATCAATATGGAGTTAAGCGAAGGTGAGATTATAGGCCTTGTAGGAGAAAATGGCGCAGGAAAGAGCACCCTTATGAATATACTTTTTGGCGACGAAGTAATTGCAAGCACTGGTGGCTATGAAGGGGATATATTTATAAATGGCGAAAAGGCTCAGATTAATTCATCTTTTGATGCACTAAATTATGGTATAGGAATGGTTCACCAAGAGTTTTCTCTTATACCTGGCTTTACTGCGACAGAAAATATCCTTTTTAATAGGGAACCTACTAAGAAAAGCTTAGTGTCAAGTGCCTTTGGCGATAGGCTTGATACTCTTGATAGGAAGAAGATGAAGGAGATAGCGGATGATGCTATTGATAAAGTTGGAATTAAGATAGATGATGATATGCTAGTTCAAAGTATGCCCGTAGGACATAAGCAATTTACTGAGATAGCAAGGGAGATAAGTAAAGAGAAGCTTAAAGTTTTGATACTTGATGAACCGACTGCAGTTCTTACTGAAAAAGAAGCAGAGACTATGCTTAAGTCAATTAAGAATCTTGCAAGTCGAGGAATAGCTATCATATTTATTTCACATAGATTAAATGAGATCATGGACATCTGTAACAAAGTTACTGTTATAAGAGATGGCGTTGTCGTAAAGACAAGTGACATAGATAAGATTACTGTAGATGAGATAACAAAGTACATGATTGGTAGAGAAGTGGATACAAAACATAGAGAACCAAGAAATGTAGAAGGGAAAGATGTCATAATGTCTATAAAAAATCTCTATGTAGATATGCCAGGAGAAAATGTCAGAGACTTTTCTATAGATGTATATGATGGTGAGATACTTGGTATAGGCGGACTTGCTGGACAGGGGAAACTAGGGATACCTAATGGTATCATGGGCTTATACGATGCAGAAGGCGATGTGTCATATAAAAATGAAAAGATTAATATCTCGGAACCTATGAGTTCACTAAAGAAAGATATAGCCTTCGTTTCTGAAGATAGAAGAGGAGTGGGACTCTTACTTGATGAAAGTTTAGAGTGGAATATATCATTCCTTACTATGCAAGTTAAAGATAAGTTTCTAAAAAAGATTCTTGGCAAACTCATGTCTTTTAGAAGCAATGAAGAGATCAAAGAAGTTACAGATCATTATATAGAAGCATTGAATATAAAGTGTACAAGTTCGAAACAGAAGGCAAGAGAACTTTCAGGTGGCAATCAACAGAAGGTGTGCTTAGCGAAAGCATTTGCCATGCAGCCAAAGTTTCTTTTTGTATCAGAACCTACTCGTGGTATAGATGTAGGAGCGAAAGCGCTAGTACTTGATGCACTCAAAGGTTATAACGAAAAATATGGTACAACTATAGTTATGGTATCGTCAGAGATAGAAGAACTTAGGCAAATATGTGATAGAATCGCTATAGTATCAGATGGTAAAGTTGCTGGCATATATAAGGCGACTGAACCAGTAGAGAAATTTGGTGCACTTATGATTGGTGCGAAAGCTGCTTAGGGGGGACTGCTATATGGAGAGAATTAAAAATATAATTAGAGATTTCGGTGTGCCAAGATTTATAATACTTGCCTTTCTTGTAGCGCTTTTCATAATGGCGCCATTTGTAGGGGCAGACTTACCAACGCAGATTACTAATCTACTTAATCGCTTTAGTTGGAATGCAGTTCTAGTTCTTGCGATGGTTCCTATGATACACTCTGGCTGCGGACTTAATTTTGGTTTGCCTTTTGGTATTATAGCTGGACTTCTTGGTGGAACTATATCGATAGAACTTGGTTTTACGGGTGTACAGAGCTTTATAATGGCCATACTTTTTGCTACACCATTTGCTATAATTTTCGGATATTTATACGGAGTTTTGCTTAATCATATAAAAGGCGGAGAGATGATGGTTGCGACCTATGTCGGTTTCTCTGCAGTATCTTTCATGTGTATGATGTGGCTTCTTCTTCCTTATCACAGTCCTACAATGGTCTGGGGTTATGAAGGAAAGGGTCTTAGAACAACCATATCACTTGAAGGATTTTATGACAAAGTATTATCAAGTTTCCTTGAGATAAAGATTGGAAATCTTGCTATACCTACTGGAGCGATACTTTTCTTTGCAGTTCTTAGTTTCATCATGTGGAGCTTTTTAAGAACAAAAACTGGCACCGCTATGACAGCAGTTGGATCTAATCCAGTATTTGCTAAAGCATCAGGAGTGAATATAGATAGGATAAGAACTTTATCAGTTATCATGTCTACTTGGCTTGCTGCTATAGGCATACTTGTGTATGAACAAGGTTTTGGTTTCATACAGCTTTATATGGCACCATTCAATATGGCGCTTCCTGCAGTGTCAGCTATCCTTATAGGTGGTGCTTCAGTCAACAAAGCAAGCATTGCAAATGTAATCATAGGAACCTTGCTTTTCCAAGGCATAGTTACTATGACGCCTACTGTAATGAACTCAATGATTCATATGGATATGAGTGAAGTTATAAGAATCATAGTTTCAAATGGTATGATACTTTATGCACTCACAAGAAAAACTAATGATGGGAGGAGAGCATAATGAAATTCGATGTTAGAAAATTCCTCGCCGATAGATCTGTTCCTATCATGTTCATAATCATATGTGCAGTGTGCATACCACTTAGTGGTTTCTCGACCAGTTATCTCTTTAATGAGATAGTGACAAGAATAGTTCGTAATACATTTCTTATATTAAGTCTCCTTATACCTATTATGGCAGGTATGGGTCTTAACTTTGGTATGACTCTTGGTGCGATGGCAGGTGAGATAGCACTTATATTTACATCTGATTGGCAGATCTGGGGTATACCTGGTGTAGTTCTTGCCATGATACTTTCTATACCTATATCTATACTTCTTGGAGCACTTTGCGGAACTTTGCTCAATAAGTCAAGAGGTAGAGAGATGATAACAAGTTATATTATAAGTTTCTTCATCAATGGTATATATCAGTTAGTGGTTCTCTATATGATGGGACCAATTATTCCTATACTTCATGAATCAATAAAATTACCACGTGGTTATGGTATAAGAAACACAGTTAGTCTTCTAAACTTAAGGCAGAGCATAGATAATCTTGTATCGATCAATGTCGCTGGAGTAAAAATTCCTGTAATAAGTTTTGTGATTATCATATTACTTTGTCTATTCATAGTTTGGTTCACTAAAACTAAACTTGGCCAAGATATGAGAGCAGTTGGACAAAATATGGAAGTTGCAAGAGCGGCTGGAATCAATGTCGATAGGACAAGAATACTTTCTATAATTATGTCGACTGTGCTTGCTGGATTTGGTATGATACTTTATCTACAAAATATGGGAAATATCGCTACATATAGTTCTCATAGCCAGATAGGAATGTTCTGTATAGCGGCACTTCTTGTAGGTGGAGCATCAGTAGATAAGGCAAGTATAGGCAACGTCTTTCTTGGAGTTATACTATTCCACCTTATGTTTATAGTTGCACCTCGTGCAGGGACAGTTATAACTGGAGACTCTATGATAGGAGAGTACTTTAGAGTGTTCATATCTTATGGAGTTATAACTCTTGCACTTGTAATGTATGAGACTAAGAAACACAAGAAGAAGAAAATGACTAAGGAGGGAACGGAAAATGAAAAATAAGAGTCTGCTTTATAAAATCATTTTAGTTGTCATCCTAGTCGCTATGTGTTTTCTTATGATTTATATAGGACGCGGGCACACAATATATTTTGACAATAAGACTATGGAAGTCAATGGAAGAGAGGTTGAAGCACCATACAAGGTTAAGGTATATATAAAGGGCAATGAAGTAGCGGATCTAAGTAATGGCGATCGTGGTATGGCTATATGGATAGGTCCTAAGGCTCATATAGATATGCAGGTTACGAAGGTAAAAGGCGGAGACAAAGAGAATATATCTTATGATGTACCTCTTCCAAGAGCATATGATGGGGTTGTTATAAATCTAGTTGGGCTTATGAACGATGCTCCTTATGATACCTACATAAGTGAGTTTGTACCACTTGCGACAGTTACAAGTGCTGAAGATGAAGAGGTGGTGCTTGATGAGTTTGGAGATATGAGTTTTGATGAATAACCTGGAACCAAAAAATGTATTTAAGTATTTTTTAGATATCTGCAAGATCCCTCATGGCAGTGGCAACCTTGATGGTATAGTTAGTTATCTTATAAGTTTTGCTAAAGACAGAAACCTTGAATATATAGTTGACGATGCTAAAAATGTTATCATAAAAAAGAATGGCAGTGGCGAGCCAGTGAATAATCGTAGGGGCGAGCTATGCGAGCCCGTTATTTTACAGGCCCACATCGACATGGTCTGTGTGAAAACAGTATCATCAACTAAAGACATGTCAAAAGAAGGCCTTGATGTCTATATTGACGGCAATTACTTAAGAGCTAAGGACACAAGTCTAGGCGGTGATGATGGGATAGGCGTTGCCATCATACTTGCTATGCTTGATGACAGCGATGTTAAAGTCCCTATAGAAGCATTATTTACTGCAGACGAAGAGACGGGCATGTATGGCGCGATAGGAGTTGATGGCAATATATTTAAAGGCAAGAGATTGATCAATATAGACTCAGAAGAAGAAGGAGAACTCACAGTATCGTGTGCTGGTGGATCGCATCTTGATAGCAGCATCCCAATCACTCGTATGGTGGATTTTCGCGAGCCATCTTTTGTCAATTACACTTTAAAAGTTACTGGCCTCCTTGGTGGCCACTCAGGTATGGAGATACATAAAGGAAGAGCCAATGCCATAATTGAGATTGCATATATACTTAAAGAAATGTTTGATGAGGGTATTGATTATAATCTTTTATCTATTGAAGGTGGCAGATTTGAAAATGTCATCTGCCCAGAAGCTAAGTGCGAAATATGTGTGAATACAGAAGATGAAGATAAATTTAAAACTTTAATTAGCAAATTAGAGACTGAACTTAAAAAAGAGTATATATTAACTGATAAAGATATAAAAATCGAACTTAGTAATTCTACAGGAGTAAGTACTACGAGCCCCCAAAACGTAGGGGGAGAACAGTCCGGTGGACTGTTCTCCACAGCGAGCCCACTTGATAAAGAGTCAACCAAGCGAGTTATTGATACGCTAATCGCCATCCCTCAAGGTCTCCTAGAAGTTAGTCAAGAATTCATCAACCTTCCTTGGACTTCAGTGAACCTTGGAGTGATTAAAACGGAAGAGGACAAAATCACACTAACTTCTCTCGCAAGGTCTAATGAAGATCTAAAAAAGAATAGGGTTATAAAGAAGTATAAGACTATTTTCAAATCTGTAGGTGGTAAGTGTGAAGTAGGTGGCGAGTATCCTGCATGGCAGTATAAAAAAGATTCAAAATTAAAAGAAGACCTGCTTTCTACTTATAGAGAATTATATGGTCGTGATATGAAGGTTGTCGCTACTCATGGAGGTCTTGAATGTGGACTCCTGCTTGATAAGATGAAAGGACTTGAGGCAGTGTCTATAGGACCTACTATGAAAGGGGTGCACAGCGTCGATGAGACTTTGTATATAGACACAGTCGGTAAGGTCTATGATTTCTTATTGAAGTATCTAGAAAAACAAGCGTAAAATTAAAGAATTTATGCATAAATGACAGTTGACAGACTGTCATTTTTTTATTATAATAATATTAAGAAAAAATTAAGAAATCTAGAATTGCCTTATAGCTTGCGGGGCGAGCGAGAGGTTGGTTTTAGATTAATAAGCATTATTTTTTCGCGTGTTTTTAGGAGGTGCCTTAAAGGACGTGTGAAGGTAATCTTATTTCCCCTTTATATGATGTGGGACTAATCGTAAGGAAAGAAGAAAGGAGAAATATTATGAGTACCAGTTTTGCTATTTTAGCAGTAATTATTATCTACCTATTACTTGTAATCTGTACTGGAGTTTATATTGGTAGAAGAACCAAACAAAACAGTGAAGGTTTCTTCCTCGGGGGTAGAGGAATGGGACCACTTGTTACAGCGATGTCAGCAGAAGCTTCAGATATGAGTTCATATCTTCTTATGGGTATTCCTGGCGTTGCATATCTTACTGGCCTTGCTGATGCTACTTGGACAGCTATAGGACTTGGTGTAGGAACATATCTTAATTTCTTATTAGTAGCTAAGAGACTTCGTCGTTATAGCGCTAAGATCAATGCTATAACAATCCCAGGGTTCTTTTCAAAGAGATTTGGTGATAAGAGCCATGTTATCGAGACAGTGGCAGCAGTTGTTATAATTATATTCTTTATACCTTATGTTGCATCTGGACTTCAGGCTATAGGAAAACTATTCACGACATTATTTGAGATGAATTACATGGTAGGAGTTATCATAGGTGCTGTAGTTATACTTTCTTATTCAACTGTTGGTGGATTTGGATCTGTTGCAGTTATGGACCTTATCCAATCTATCATTATGACGTTTGCACTTGTTGTCATAGTATTCTTTGCAATCAATAAAGCAGGTGGTTGGAACAATGCAATGCAATATCTTGGCGGACTTCCTGGCTATCTTAAGTTAAATGAGACTTATGACCCAAGCACTAACACAGCTGGTGCATATGGATTTATCACTATCATATCTACTCTTGCATGGGGACTTGGATATTTTGGTATGCCACATATCTTAGTTCGTTTCATGTCTATAAGAGATGAGAATGAATTGAAAGTGTCTCGTCGTATAGCAGCTACCTGGGTATTTATATCTATGGGAGTTGCTATTATAATTGGTATCATTGGTAAAGCAATGTCTAATGAAGGTGTTATAGCAGAGCTTTCTGGATCTGATTCAGAAAGAGTTATAATACACATTGCCAATCTTTTAGCGCAAAATGGTGTATTCTTTGCAGTTATCGCAGGTGTTATCCTTGCAGGAATTTTAGCAGCTACTATGAGTACTGCAGACTCTCAACTTCTCTGTGCAGCTTCTTCATTCTCAGAGAATATCATGCAAGGCACATTTAAGAAGAAACTTGATGCTAAGCAATCACTTTTCGCTGCAAGATGTACTATAGTTATTATAGTTATACTTGCTATATTCATTGCAAGCAATCCTGATTCACCTATAGGAAAATCTATATTCCAAGTTGTTGCATTTGCTTGGGCTGGATTTGGCGCTTGCTTTGGTCCTGGTATGCTTCTTGCACTCTTTGATAAGAGAATGAATAAGCAAGGTGTCGGCGCAGGTATGGTAGCTGGTGCTATAGTTATATTCGTTTGGAAGTTTATGGTTCGCCCACTTGGTGGAGCATGGAACATATATGAACTTCTTCCTGCATTCCTTGTAAATCTTATTGTAGCAATTGTTGTATCAAAAGTTACTCCTGAACCAGAGAAAGAGATACAAGATACTTTTGATCAAGTTATGACCAATATTTAAACTATAACCACGATTGGACATGGTGGTGAATATATATTATTTGTAAACTGTATTAAGTGCTTAAGGATTTAGCACTAAACATGTTTACTAAAAAATATTGAGGAGGTAATTTATGAAAATTACACGAAAAGTTGACTACAAAAAGTATGAGAGAGTTCTTGAAGTTATTGATGCTCATACAGAAGGCGAATTCTGCCGTATCGTTACAGGCGGATTTGATGAGCCACAAGGCAAGGACATGATTGAAAAGAAGAACTGGATGGTAAAAAATGCTGATAACATCAGGACAGCATTGATGCATGAGCCAAGAGGACATAGAGAGATGTTTGGAGCATTCCTTTGTGAACCAGTTCATAAAGAAGCAGACTACGGAGTTATCTTTATGGATACAGGTGGATACCTTAATATGTGTGGGCACTGTACTATAGGTTCAGTTACTGTTATACTTGAGGGTGGACTTAAAGAGGCGCATGAAGGAGAAAATGAAGTAGTTCTTGATGCGCCAGCAGGTATCATAAGAACAAAGGCTATAGTAAAAAATGGTAAGGTAGAGTCAGTTACTCTTACAAATGTACCTGCATTTGTATTTAAAGAGAATTGCAAGACCAGTGTTGAATTTGAAGGTAAGACATATGAACTTCCATTTACTATATCATTTGGTGGATCATTCTTTGCACTTGTTGACATTAAAAAAGTTACCCCAGTACTTCCTGATATTGTAGCTAAGAATGCAGGATGGTATTCTAACTTTGGTATGGCATGTCTTGCGAAAGTAAATGAAGCTGAGAAAGTAAAGCACCCAGAGCTTGATATAACAACAATAGATCTTATGGAATTCTTTGAAGATGAGCCAGATAAGAACAAAGCCGATAAGAGAAATTGTGTAGTATTTGGAGATCATTCTGTTGATAGATCACCTTGTGGAACTGGAACATCAGCAAAACTTGCTACTCTTCATCATCTTGGAGAGATAAAAGTTGGTGAGAAATTTAGATATGAAAGTATCATTGGCTCACTCTTTATTGGCGAGATAAAGGAGACAACAAAAGTAGGAAACTTTGATGCAGTAGTTCCAATGGTAACTGGTGCTGCATATCTTACTGGAGTTGCTGATTATATTATCGACCAAGAAGATCCAAAGAGATACGGATTTGTTGTGTAAGTTTAATATAGCAATATAGATTTATATAGGGCGGATTTTATCCGCCCTATTATATATAATCAAAATGGCATAGAACTAAGGGTGACACCCGAAAGGTAAAATTATGAATGAAGAGATAGTTAAAAGACAACTAACCATAAGATCTTTCCACTGTCATGAAGTAGTATTTGGCGCAGCAACTAGTTTTGTTAAAGATGGCGACTATTATAAGATGACTATCAAAAAAGACATTGCAGAAGATCTGAAGAAAAGCTCTGATCTTTTTGAGGACTTAACTGTGAAGATTTTAAAGCCAGGTGAACACCATGTAAAGATAAACTCTGTCATGGATGTATTTCCTATATCAGTTAAGGCACTTGGAAATCTTGGTGAAGGCATCACACATACTATAACAGGTGCATATGTTATGCTCACAGGTGTAGATACTAATGGCCGCCAGATATGTGCATTTGGTAATAGTGATGGTTGGATGGATGAGAAGGTCACTTTCAATCAACCAGGAACACCATCAGATGAAGACTACATTATCTTAGTTGATGTGCTGATTAAAGAAGGCTATGCAACAAAGCGTATAGGCCCTGATGCCTGTCACGCAGCATGCGAGATCATGTGTGAGCCTTTAAGAGCAAATCTTAAGAAGTTTAGAGAAGGCAGCGAGAATGAAAAGCATGTGTATAGAGATCTGATACACCCAGGAAAGAAAAAAGTGTGCGTAGTGAAACTTGTATCTGGACAAGGTGCAATGTATGATACACATTATTTTGCAAAAGATCCATCAGGATTTACAGATAGCAGATCAATAATAGATTCTGTAGGTTCACCAATTATTTTATCACCAAATGAATATAGAGACGGAGCACTCCGTTGTCTATACGGTTAGGAGGCGTTATGGGAGTAGGTCCTAGTACAAAAGAGACAACATTGCATCATTTTAGAGATCCACTTATAAATTTAATTGCAGAAGATCCTGATATAGATTTTCTGGGCGTCGTCATAGGCGGGATACCTGATAGAAATGTAGATAAGAAATTCACTGGAGAGAGAATCGGAGCATGGCTTGAAGCTATGCGATGTGATGGCGCTATAGTATCAGAAGATTCATGGGGCAATAGTAATGTAGATTTAGCTGCTGCTATGGAAGCTATAGGAAGAAGAGATATACCACAGGTTGGTATGGTTCTTATAGGCACTCAAGGTATAGTCGATCAAAATGAATATATGGATACTATGGTTGATACAAATCATAGTAAAGAGGGGACGGAGACCAATATAGTTGCTGAGAACTGTATGACTCTGGCTGAGGCGCGAAAGTGCGTAGCCCTTCTAAAACTAAAGATGAGTAGAAAATATGGTCATCTATAGTAAAGCATTATAGAAGTTTCTAAGGGATTAAGATTTCTATGTAAGATTAAAAACAATTAGGGAAAAGAATATAAGGGAAATAAAAAGACGATGGAGTATCGTCTTTTTTAATGTTATGAAAGTATATTTATGGGCACCTCGAAAAACTCCGTTTTTCGAGTGTGTGCCCAGCTGGAACCTTAAATTCGTCGCATTTTATGAAAGCAAGCTTTCAAAAATGCTCCTTTTTAGAGGTTCCCTTATTTTACATAGTACACATAGTTATCTTTTCTTGCAGGACCGTCAGCAAGAACTGGGTCGTTAGTGTAACCTACTATAACATGGCCTATACCAATGTAGTTGCCATTAACGCCCCATTTCTTAAGTAGAGCCTTACCATCTTCTCGCTCAATAGTCTCTTTGGCTCTATGTATCCAGCATGAACCAAGTCCAAGACTTGCTGCTGCGTTCATGAGATTGCCTATAACTAGAGAACCATCATATACTGTATTCATATTTTTTGGGTCGCCAAGAACCATTATAACAGCGTTCGCGCCATAGAATGGATGAGCTGATGGGTTGCCCATGATTTCTGCATTAATCTTCTCTAGAGCATCTATTTCTTCTTTCTTTGTTATGAGAATCATAGTAGGGCTTTGCTTCCCAGATGCAGTAGCTGCATAGGTACCAGCCTTGATTATCTCATCAAGTTTCTCTTTTTCAACTGGCTTATCAAGATAAGATCTTACACTTCTTCTCTTTATTAATGTGTTAATTGTCTCATTCATACATTATTTCCTCCTAATAAATCCATTATAATATAGCAGTAAAAAATTGTCAAATATTTGCAATATATGATATAATATAAACATTATGAAGGATTATATACTTAGCTGCGAATCAACTGCAGATTTATCAAAAGAACATTTTAAAGACATAGGCGTTAATTATGTATGCTTTAGTTACACGATGGATGGTGTGAATTATATGGATGATCTTGGAGAAAGCATGTCTTTTTCCACTTTCTATAAGAGAGTTGCAGAAGGAGCAGATGTCAAAACATCACAAGTTAATACTGAGAGCTTTGTAGAATATTTTGAGTCCTTTTTAAAGAAAGGGCTTGATGTGCTGCATGTATGCCTATCATCTGGCATCACTGGAGTTATGAATTCGGCTCTTGCAGCAAAAGAGATGCTTCAAGATAAGTACAAAGATTCTAAGATATACATAATAGATTCTCTTGCTGCTTCATCTGGTTATGGCCTACTTATGGACAAGATATCAAATCTCAAAAGAGAAGGCTTTGACATAGATAAACTAAGAGATTGGATAGAAGATAATAAGTTGAGACTTCATCATTGGTTTTTCTCAAGTGATCTATCTCATTTTATAAAAGGTGGTCGTATATCTAAATTATCAGGGACTATAGGCATGGCCCTCGGTATCTGCCCGCTTATGAATGTGAATAAGAATGGTGAACTTAAGGTTAGATATAAGATTCGTGGTAAAAATAATGTTATAAAAGAGATAGTGAATAAGATGAAAGAGTATGCTGATGATGGTGACAATTATGCCGACAAATGTTATATATCAGAATCAGCATGTATAGATGATGCAAGAGAGGTAGCAAGCCTTATAGAAGATAATTTTAAACATATGGATGGTAAAGTTCTAATTAATAGCATAGGCACAGTTATAGGATGCCATACAGGTCCTGGAACGGTTGCTTTATTTTTCTGGGGCAAAAAGCGAGAGGATGATTAGATGGCTGATAAGAAGGTAAAAATTTTAATAGACACAAGTTCCGGCTTATCTAAGGAGTATTGCGATGAAAAAGACTACGGGATCATAGGTTTGCCATTTTTGCTTGATGATATGGAATATAATGACTTGAATATCACTGAAAGTGAATTCTTTGATAAATTAAAAGATGCAACTAAGATTCATACATCGCAGGCCTCTATTGAAGTTGTGACTGCCAAACTTAAAGAGATGTTAAAAACTTGCGATGAGGTCTTGTATCTTCCGATTACAAGTGGCCTTTCAAGTGCGTATAACACAGGTGTTATAATAACTTCTGATGATGAGTTTAAAGATAAAGTCTATGTAGTAGATCATAGAACGATATCTGTGCCAGAGAAGAGGCTGATTGAGAATATAGACTTGATGCTAAGCAAAGGTCTGGGTGCAAAAGAGATTAAAGAAATAATTGAGAAAGAATCAAAAAATGATATCTGGATAGTTGTTGATAATTTTGATTATCTTAAAAAGGGCGGAAGAGTTGATGCAGTCACTGCTACTATAGGTAACATCTTAAATATAAAACCAATCTTATATAGTGATGGTGGCAAGTTCTCTGCAGTTAAAAAAGAGAGAGGACTTAGAAATGCATTTGATTCGATGCTAGATTTTGTTGAAAAGACAATAGATGGAGACTTATCAAAGTTTAAATCTGATTATGCGCTTGATGTCGCATATTCGAAGAATCTCGATCTGGCAAATGAGATGAAACAGAAAATGCATGATAGATTCAATATTGATCTAGATAACATTCATGTCGGGATGTTGCCTCAAGTTGTGGCTTGCCATACAGGACCTAATACGATAGGTGCTGCGCTTTATCGATATATTAAAGTATAAGGGCACCTCGAAAAACTCCGTTTTTCGAGTGTGTGCCCAGCTGGAACCTTAAATTCGTCGCATTTTATGAAAGCAAGCTTTCAAAAATGCTCCTTTTTAGAGGCTCCCATAAAAAATATATTAAGGAGTTGTTATGAAAAAGTTTCTATTAATGTTGTTATTACCATTAGTTTTATGTGTATCTTGTGTAAGCAATCAAAGTACTGAAGCCTTAACAAGTGCGCAAGAGACGGAATCTGTAGTAAATGATGCAGATGATTCAACTGAGGGTGAAGAGGCTCAAGATAGCGAGAAAGCAAGCGGTGTCATAGAATCAGTCAACAAGATGAATGAGACAAATGCCAACGTCAACACTGATATAGATTTTAAGTATGTCGGTGAAGACAAATATCTTCCTGCTATTACAGAAAATATGCTTGAGTATGCAAAGCAGATGTATGATACTGATGGCATCATTCAGATTCCTACACCTTATATAGTAGAAACTGATGATAGTGATAAATCTGACATTAAAGTATATGGCGATTTCTGGACATTTGGCTATAAGCTTGAAGGGACCATATTCTATATGGATAATGGCGGATCTATGCCAGGATGCTATCATCTAGCTCTTGATGACAATGGCAATGTTACTTTCTTATCAAGAGAGATAGCTGAAGATGGCAGTAGTTATGAACCATCTTTACTTGCAATATGTGGTGGCAACAGAGAACTATATAATAAGATTACCAATAGAGATGACATAGTTCTTGATACACTTAGACTATATTATGCCAATATGTATGCAAATACTAATGGGATAAAGTTCTCAGGTATAAAGGATTATGGTTGGCCTGTAATATTACTTGATGATATAAGTGATGCGGATTTTTTATATAATTTCTATTATGCGTATTTTGGTGAGTTACTTGATGATAACATACTAAAAGATAGAGTTAATAGAATAAAGAACCTCACAAAAAAATATATTATAGAAAGCGTTAGAGAAAAGATAGATAAGGAAACTAAAGATAGTGGAGTTGACTATGTTATAGGAACTAATGATGCGACTAAAGAGATGGCAGATACTTTGCAAGTTGATGATTATGGCAATGGCAATTTAAAAGTTAGATTTGTCTCAGACAAGCAGAAGATTATGGAAATTGATGTTAAAGTCGAGAAACATGATGGGAAAAAAGTTATAACAGATATCAACTATTAATTTGACATGGAAGATAGAGAGTTAGTAAAACTTAACATGCATAAGGACCATATAAGGAAGTATATAAGTAGACTTTATGGCACAACTAGCGTCACAGCAGAAGCAAGTATAACTGAAGATCTCAATAAAGAAGTTAAAAAGGTAAGTATAGAAGATCTTATAGAACTATCAAAAGAGTTCGATTGCTTCGGAAGGTGTGTTTTCCATTACAGACTTCCTATAGACATAAGAATCAACATTGATTTTTCCAAAGCAACAACAGTGCCAGAAGAAGAGAGGCTTTCGTACTGGAAGGAATATAAAGAAAAATTATTTGGTCAGCATCTAAATCCAGAGGAAGAGTATAATAAAATTATACTTATGGCCTGTACTCTTCATGTGCCAATCAATGTTACCGAAGCAGAAAATGCTGCTGAAGCAGGGAATGTTACCGGAGAAGAAAATGCTGCTGAAGCAGAGAATGTTACCGAAGCAGAAAATGCTGTAGAAGTTGAGCAAACTGAATGAGGATTGTTGTAATAGGCGGTGGTGCAGCTGGGATGATTGCTGCATATGCTGCAGCTAAAAATAAAAAAAACGAAGTAATAATTTTAGAGAAAAACGAGAAACTCGGAAAGAAACTATATATTTCTGGCAAAGGTCGTTGCAATCTGACAAATGACTGTGACAGAGAAGAGTTTTTTAAAAATATCGTAAGAAATTCTAAATTTCTATATTCGTCTTTTGATTTATTTTCAAATAAAGATTTAAAAGAATTAATTGAAACTAACGGTTGCCCACTTAAAACCGAAAGAGGCAACCGTGTGTTTCCTATGAGCGATAAGTCTTCTGATATTATAAAAACTCTTGAGAAGATTTTGAAGTGGGCACATGTAAAGATATATTTTAATGCTAAAGTTAGCAAAGTTAAAAAGATAGATGAAGATGAGACTTTTGATATATCATATCATAGCGGCAAAGCGAAAGATAATAAGAATGGCTTTACACATATTATCGCTGATAAAGTGATAATTGCCACTGGTGGGCTTAGTTATCCAGTAACAGGTTCAACAGGGGATGGATATAGATTCGCAAGAGATTTTGATCTTCAAGTTTCAGAACAGTCACCATCACTAGTACCATTTAATGTAAGAGAAATTGATGAGTGTAAGAGTATGCAAGGTCTAACTCTTAAGAATGTTGGAATAAAAATCTATGAGAAAGATAATCCTAAGGAAATACTTTATAAAGATTTCGGCGAGCTACTTTTCACTCATTTTGGAGTGAGTGGCCCAGTGATACTATCGGCAAGCTGTTACGTTGACCAAAAGTGCATCCTTTCAATAGATTTAAAACCAGCTCTTTCTGAAAGCAAACTTGATGAAAGACTTCTTCGCGAGATAGAGGTAAGTAAGAATAAAAAACTAAAGAGTATAATTGAAACCTTGCTTCCTAAGTCCATGGTTGAAATATTTTTAAAGAGACTTGCTAAGTCTCGTATGGGCGAGTTGCCATCTCGTACGGTCGAGTTATACGAGCCCCTATCTGATATAAAAGTTCATGATATAGATAAAGGACTTAGAAAATCTATAGTCAATCTTCTGAAAGACTTTAGGTTGACACTAGTAAGTAAACGTGGTTTTGACGAAGCCATAGTCACCCGTGGTGGTGTAGATGTAAAAGAGATAAACCCTAAGACTATGGAATCGAAAAAAGTAAAAGGACTTTATTTTGCCGGTGAGGTTTTAGATATAGATGCACTTACTGGTGGCTTCAACATCCAGATAGCTGCTACAACTGGTTATGCAGCCGGCAACCTATAAATTCAAGTTGCAAGCTTATACAAAGTGTAGTATAATTCTATTATACAGTTAATTCATGCAGATGTAGTATATCGGTATTATGTGGCCTTCCCAAGGCTAAGAGGCGGGTTCGACTCCCGTCATCTGCTTATTATGAGAACGCTCATTGAAAAGCTCCTTGAATATGATAATGATGGCAATGGCTCATCCTTTAATAAGAATTATGATGTGAAGAATCAGCTTTTCACTAAGGTTTTGGTTGCAAAGGAGTACAATTTCTATCCAAAACTCGTATCTCTTTTTGAAAATGATTGTAAGAATCTGAAAGAGCGTCTTGGAGAGAAGTGGTATCAGAACTCATTCGCAAGATACATGCTTTATAGAAAATATAATCTTAAAGATGTAAGGACGAAGTGCGATAATTTCCCTATAACAGAATGCGACTCATCGGATTATTCTATGAAATATATATTTAAGATAGATAGTGCTAAAGACGTGATGAAGGAAAGACCATGGCTTACTATAGAGAAAAATGGCAGAAAGACATTCTTCGCTGACACCATGACTTCTGCATGGACAGTCCTTCGATCTCTCATAGAGTATTGCTTCATGGTGGATAGAGTAGAGATATTTGAAGATGATAGCTACGAGGACTTGGCGGGTCATAGAGTTTTCAACTTCAAAGTGCCAGAAGAAGAACTTGTACTCATTAATGATCGTATCTCTAAGGCGATAGGAACTACAAGCTACGAAGCTGCCCTTTGTGATTACATATTAGAGAATATCAATGCACTCATGGAACTATTTTCAAAATATCTTGGTGACACTAAAGACTTATTTGATTTTATAAAACTTACGCATTCGGGCAGTGGTTGTAATTATGTCATCGTGCCAAAAGAACTTCTTAATAGAAGTCGAGACCCATATATCAATAGAAAGATAGCACCAAATATTGAGCTTCCAAATGCAGGAAGACTCTGGGATATAGTTGACATACCTATATTTCTTGTACATAGATGGTATATGAAGAACTATGATATAGATGTCAATCCTAATAAATATATTGAGAATCTTGACATAGATTTAAAGATACTTGCAAAACTTAAGAAAGAAACTCGCGAGATTAAGAATGTAAAACTGTGGCTAAATTATTATATGGACAAAGGCGGTTATGATGCGTTTATAGAAGATTATCACTTTGAGCCTTATGTGTATACGAAGGAAAGCGAAGATAATCGGTTACTTGAGACACTTTCCAACGGAGACAAGTCATATAGTAAGAAATATGGTTTTCCTATAGAACTTTTTAAAGGTCATCTCTATAAATATGATTTTAGTAATGGTATAGATAATGCTAAGCCTTATTCTATATATAAAGTAGATTCAGTAGAAGAAGACTTCCCGCTTATTGGTTATGTCAATGGAGTGGAAGACTTTAAGCAGATATTTAAAATATTTAAAAAAGCATCAGAAGAAAGGATGGTGAAGATGATATGAAGACACAACTAGTTATAATGGCAGCAGGTATAGGCTCAAGATTTGGCGAAGGAATAAAACAACTTACTCCGCTTGGTCCAAATGGAGAAGTGATTATGGATTACAGTGTTCATTCTGCAGCTAAGGCTGGTTTTGATGAAGCTGTAATTATAATTAGAAAAGAAATAGAGAAAGATTTTAAAGAAATTATTGGCGATAGACTCGAGAAAGTCCTTAAGTGTAGATATGCTTTCCAAGAGTTAAATATGTTGCCAGCTAATTTTAAGGCACCGGAGAATAGAGTTAAGCCATATGGTACAGCTCATGCCTTATATTGCGCACGGGATGTGATAGATGCACCTTTCGTTGTAATTAATGCAGATGATTACTATGGTGATGAAGGTTTTGTCAAGATACATGAGCATCTTGTAACACATGCAGGAGCTTCAACAGGTCAGTGTCCAGCTTGCGATCATACTTTACGCATGTGCATGGCTGGATATAAGATAGTCAACACTTTATCTGAAAATGGCACTGTTACTCGTGGTATCTGCAGAGAGGATCAGGATGGCTTTTTGACTGATGTAGTTGAGACCTATGAGATAAGCAAGAAACCAGATGGTCGTATAACAGGTGAAGATGATAATAAAAAAGAAGTTGTGATAAGTGAAGATTCACTTGTATCAATGAATATGTTCGGATTACCTTTTGAGTTTATACTCTGCCTTGAGAAGAAGTTTATCGATTTCTTAGAGAAGAATAATAGCAATATAAAAGCTGAGTTCTTGCTCCCTGCAGTTGTCAATGAGATTATCAAAGAAAAGCTTGGCACAGTTCATGTTCTCCCAGTTAAGGACAAGTGGTACGGAGTTACTTATGCATCTGATAAAGAATATGTTAGAGAGGCACTTAAGAATATTAAATTATAATGTCGAAGCAGTCACGTAAAATTGGTTCTGATGTTGATGAACTTATAATTAGTGACCTTGGCGTCAACAAAGATACAAGCTCTCGTAAAATTCCGATGTTTAATTTTAGAGGCTTTAATATTAAGCACCTTGCAATATTGGTGCTTATTATTATAGTACTTGCAACTATCGTTTTTGTGTTTAGATTCATGAATGATGATTCGGCGACCTTTGTATGGAAAGTCAACTTAACAAAGGGATCTGAAAATGTCAATAATAAGAGTGTAGAATATACAAGTTTTAGCAACGGCCTAATGAGAATTTCCAATGATGGTATAACCTATGTCGATGGCAATGGCAATGTCAATTGGACTATCTCTTATAATGTTAAAGACCCAATATATGTCTCTAACGATAAGTATTTTGCTATAGCTGATAGAAATGATAATAACTTTTATATCTTTGATGAGAAAGGTCTAACGGGAGAGAACACCACAACTAATCCTATAGTAAAGATTGCTTTATCTAAAGATGGAGTCTTATATGTGATGCAGTCAGATGATAATAATAGTTATATTAATGTATTTAGATCATCAGGTGCGGTAGTCGATATAAGCATAAAGACTAATATTACAGAAGACGGTATGCCTATAGATATAAGTACTTCTGATAGCGGAGAAGAACTTGCAGTATGTTATGTATGCCTTACTGAAGATAAGATATATACGAAGGCAACATATTATAATTTTGCTGATGCAGGGAAGAATGCTAATTCGAAAAGAATTGTCGGAGAGTTTGTAGATGAATTTAATGATAAGTTTTTAGCTCGTTGCCATTTCTTTAATGATGCAAGATCATGCCTTGTATCTGATGATGGCATATACTATGTCTCAACAAGTGATTCTGCTAACCCAAAGATCACAAGTTTGGTTGACAACAATAGTAGGATATCGTCTATATCATATAATGAGAATTATTTTGCTGCAATCTATGATGATAAAAGACTTATGGTATATGACGATAAGGGAGCGACCTTATGTGATAGAATTATAGACATAGATTATACTAATTTCTATTTAAGTAGTGATTATATAGTATTTATCAATAACAATAGGGCTGTGATATATGACATACATGGAAGGATACTTTTCGATAAGGAATTAGCGAGTCCTATAGAATATGTAGCCAAGAGAAAAAGCCTCATATTTACAGAGTTATTAGTGGGACTTATTGATGGTGTTGAGTGTATAAGATTTTATTAATTCTTGAATGTTGCGATAGTAGCGCCGTCACCGCCTTCATTAAAGTTTCCGCTTCTGTATTCACTTATGATAGGAGACTTGCGACAGAATTCTTGTATAGCTCGTTTTAAAGCGCCAGTGCCACGACCATGAATTATTCTTACAGATGGCACATGAGCAATATATGCATCATCGATATATTTCTCAAGTTCAAGTATGGCTTCATCAGTGGTCTTCCCTATAAGGTTGATCTCAGTTGCTACAGTATGTGATTTTTCATATTTTATCTTAGAAGAACCTGATTTATTATAGGTTCTTTTTATTTTGACACCATCGATCTTGAGATTGTCACTTTCTATTAGTTCGAGGTCTCGAATATTGACAAGAGTTCTCATGATGCCAATCCTTATAAAGAGGTTATAGTCTTTATCAGGGAGAGACTCCACTACACCTTCTGCATTGAGAGATAGGACTTTGACATTTGCTCCAAGCTTGATCTTCTTAGCTGAGAGAGGCTTCGCTGGACCTTTTACTTTCTCTATAAGGCTATCAGCTGATTCATCAAGAGCTCTATTCAATTTTGTTCTTTCAGAAACGACATAGGACATATCATGCCCATCAGCTTTCATATTTTTAATTGTATTATCTGCTATCTTTTTTGCATCAAAAAGTATGTCATGGGCTTTTTCCTTAGCCTGTCTTATTATAGAATTTGCTCTATCATTTAGACCTTTTTCTTGCCTTTTGACTTTCGCTTTTAGTTCTTCGATTTCAGCCTTATATCTTTCTATGGTTTCTTTCTCGACATCTATCGCATGGCGGCTTTCTTCAAGGTTGGCAACTATATCTTCAAATCTAACATCATTGGTATCAAGATTTTTCTTTGCATTTTCTATTATATCTTTGCTTAGACCAAGTCTCTCTGAGATTGCGAAGGCATTGGACTTACCTGGTATTCCTATGAGAAGTTTGTAGGTTGGTTTTAAAGTCTCTACATTGAATTCAAAAGCACCATTACTTACTCCATCTTTAGTGAGAGCATAGTGCTTAAGCTCTGGATAGTGTGTTGTTGCAATTACATGGATGTTTCTACTTTTTAGATATTCTAAAATTGATATTGCGAGGCTTGCTCCTTCTATAGGATCTGTGCCAGTGCAGATCTCGTCAAAGAGAACAAGAGAATTACTTGTGGCATGTTTAAGAATATATACTATATTAGTCATGTGAGATGAGAAAGTGGATAGACTTTGTTCTATACTTTGCTCATCGCCAATGTCAGCATAGATGTTATCAAAATATGCTACTTTTGAGTTTTCTTTGCAAGGTATGAAAAGACCAGAGAGAGCCATGAGCTCAATTAACCCAACTGTCTTAAGCGATACCGTCTTTCCACCAGTGTTCGGACCAGTTATTATAAGTGTCGTGAAAGTATTGCCAAGATTAATATTAAGTGGAACGATCTTATCCTTATCGATGAGAGGATGTCTTGCGTCAATTAAGTTCATGACACCATTTGCATTTAGAACTGGCATTGTAGAATTGGTATTATAGGCATATTTTGCTTTTGCAAATATAAAATCGAGTTTTACGACGTTCTCATAATTTCTTTTTATGGTATCAGTGTGAGGAATTAATGATAGAGACAATTCATATAGGATTTTTGTGATCTCGATTTCTTCAAGTGCGGCATTCTCTGTTATCTCGTTATTGACTGCTATTATCTCTCTTGGCTCTATGAATACAGTAAATTGACTTTCTGATACAGAGTGTATAGTTCCTTCAACTTTATTTTTAAATTCTGATTTTACTGGAAGGCACATAGCATTATTCTTATTGGCGAGTACAGGTTCTTGAAGGTAATCGGCATAAGTATTTAGAAGCCTATTAGAAATTGTATGTAGTTTCTCAATGAGTAGCCTTCTTTTTCTACGGATAGAAAGAAGTACTGATGAAGCATCGTCGGCAATCTCGTTTTCGGATATAATTATTCTTTTTATGGTATTGTTTTTTGCTGATAAAGGGTCAAGTTCATTGAAATATGTATCAAGAGAAGAGTTAAGATCCTTTGACTTTTTATATGACTTTAGATTGGATGCAGTGTCTAGAAGCCTTGAGATATTGAGAAGTTCGCTTTGAGAAAGTGCTGCTGACTTACTTAGCCTTAGAAGAGACTCGTCAATATTTCTGATAGACATAAAACTTGGTCCTACGCCACCTCTAAGGTATGAAAATGCACTATCAACATCATTGAGTGCTGATGTTATAGCATCTTTATCATCTAAGATTTTAAGATCTAAAATATCTTCTTTACTTTCGCTAAGACTTGCCTCTTCTGATATCTTAGATAATATTTTATCAAATTCAAGAAACTCATATATCGTTTTCATGTGTCTATTATACCATATTTTTGAGTGTCTTGACTATATTGAGATAAAAATATATTATATAATTATGAGATATAATGAAGTTAAAGAATTCAATAAATATAGTTTTGTGAAGGCATTCTCCGTGCCAAGAGATGAGGGCAGATGGAGAGTGTATTCGTGGAATATAGAAGACGATATGCATGATCTAAGATACTATAAGGAACTTGGCGAAGACTTTAACATAACACCTTACGATATGATAAGGACTTTACAATCGCACACGACCAATATCTATGTTGTAAGTGATAATGATAGAGGCCTTGGTGTTACAAGGATGGAGCCTGAAACTCCTTATGATGGGATGATTACTAATGTAAAGAATCTTATGTTACTTACGGTAGAAGCGGACTGCACTCCTGTATATATTCTTGATCCAGTAAATCATGCGATTGGAATGGTGCATAGCGGGTGGAGAGGAACAGTAGCCAATATAACTAAGATAGCTATAGATAAGATGAAAGAAAACTATGGAACGAAGATAGAAGATGTGATTATACACTTTGGACCTGCGATATGCGGGAATTGTTATGAGGTTGGGATAGAACTGATTGATGAGTTTAAGAAACTGCTTACTTGTGATGAGATCCACAAAGTGTTTAGACCGATACCGGATAAGGCAGAAAAATATCTCTTGGATGTAACTCTTAGTATAAAACTAGGACTTTTAAAAAATGGTGTAAAAGAAGAGAACATCACAAGAGATAGCATATGTACATATCACGACATGATATATCATTCATGGCGAAGAGAACATGATAAAACAAAACAGATGTTAACTGGTATTATGTTAATTTAAGGTGCCCTTAAGTTTAACATATTATGTGGTTATCTCTTCTATATGATATATGTAATCTAGAGATGAAAGAGCATCTATTATTTCTTTATGAGTCTTATAATGTTTTAATTCATCGTTATGAATTGACAAAGCTATAGTGTAGACACTTAATCCTGAACTTGAATAAGCAGGGTTTAATTCTATGTCATCTATTGAAAGATTGAGTCGACGAATAGTGGTTATAAAGTCTTGAAGGTATTGGCTGCTTTTTAGTTCCAAGTGAACTTCAAAATGATTAGAACGATTCTTCAAATCTTTTTCAAAATTAGGCATCCAAGCAAGAACGATAATAATTAGTATGAAACCGATTATAGTAAGTGAGTAAAGCCCTGCTCCAGCTGTGAGACCCAGTATCCCACATGCTAAGAGTGCTGCAGAAGTTGTAAGACCCTTTATCTGATTTTTTGAACTATAGAGGACACAATTTACTGATATTGTGACTACTGCTATGATTGATGCAGCTGAAAGTATATATATGTAGTTACTTACTTTGCTAGCGAGATAACAATCAATTATCATGGCGAAGGTGCTTGCAAGCGATACTAGGACGAAGGTCCTGACTCCAGCAGCATGTCTTTTTGTAGCACGTTCACATCCAATTATAGTTGCGATTACAACTGATAAAAGTGCTTTAATAATCATTTCAGTATACATCTTATCTACCTCCTATATTTTCTACGATTAAATCTATAAAAGTTTGACATATTGTTATATTGTTCTTCAGCAGCCTCTGTAAATGCTTTTTCATTTTCGTTAATTTGGTGCTTAGGTAGTTCATTTTGAATCTGTTTTATTCTTCGTATCAGCATCTCGGCATCAGTAAGAGGAGTTCCATTTTCATCTACTGCTGGTACTTCGGTCATCTCTTCAAGTTTATCAGAATATGAATGTGATAGATATAGAGATAATTTGCCACATGCTGGTCCAATAAGTTCATACAAGACGCTTGATGCTAATATTATAGTTTGAAGAGCATTGCCCATGTCTCCACCGAGTGTACGAGCGCCAAGTTCAGAGAGACCTATTGCAACACCAGCTTGTGGGATTAGAGCGAGACCTAAGTAGTTTCTTATCTCTTTATCGGATTTAGTAACGGCTGAACCTGTAAATGAACCGAGATATTTACCAATTATACGAACGACAAAATATACAATTCCTATAGTAATAAGTGGGAAATTCATAAAGTTATGTTCTGATACAAGAGAACTAAGATTAAAACTTAAGCCTGAACGCACAAAAAACAAAAGAAGAATCGGTGGACTAAAGTATCCGAGTTGTCTAAAAAGTCTTGCGTCATCTGTAGCATTGATATACATAGTTCCCATGGCCATACATCCAAGTAGTGGCGACAAGTTAAATGCAGCACATATGCCACAAAATGCTAAGATCATAGCAAGTGATACTATAAGCCTATTGTCAGTTGAGTGGTTAGTTAAAAAGACTTTCATTATATAACCAAAAACTGCACCAAGGAATATGCTTATTATATTATATGCGAAAGGCAAGATTATCTTTACAATGTCATAAGACTTATCTTCTGAAGTAGAAAGTGCAATAGATATGGCAATACTATATGCAATAAGTCCTACTATATCATCAAGAGCCACAACTTGTAAGAGAGTGTCAACAAATTTTCCTTTAGCTCCTGTCTGCCTTATAGTCATCATGGTTGAAGCAGGCGCAGTAGCTGCAGCAAGAGCAGCAAGGATTATAGAAAATGATAGTGGCAATTTTAGTATATAATATGCCGCTATGAATACAAGCATTGATGCAAGTAGCGATTCAAATAGTGTGATAATTATAACTCTTACGCCGCCATTTTTTAGTGTCTCAAAACGGAAAAATTCGCCTGTAGAGAAAGCAATTAGAGCAAGTGCTATGTCAGGAAGGAATGAAGTCCCTTCTATTATAGACTTAGGTATCAGGTTTAGACAAAATGGTCCCATGAGTATGCCTGTAATAATATAGGCAGTTACATCTGGAAGTTTAAGTATCTTAGTCAGTCTTGTCATCAAAAAACCAATCATAAGCATAAGTGAGATCGATATGATTATGACTGCCACAGGACTTGAGATATTAAGTTTTGCATATAGGTCATTTAGCATAAAAATTAAGTTATAGTAAAATCTTGATAATAAATAGAATTAAGGGCACCTCGAAAAACTTCGTTTTTCGAGTGTGTGCCTAGTTGGAACCTTAAATTCGTCGCATTTTATGAAA
>DGGU01000053.1 GCA_002392345.1 Lachnospiraceae bacterium UBA3866 | reverse complement strand
TTCTTTTGAAAAAAAGCACTTAGAAACTCTATATCAAGCTTTGGCAGCTCAGGCAACTTTATAGGGACATCAAGTTTTGGCAAAAGTTTAAATATATCAAACTCATTTTCCTTTATAATCTCAAATTCTATAGTATCAAAAAGAGATATCTTCTGCATGATACTTGTCAAATCATGATATCCATCATCTCTCTTGCCGTTAACTTTAAGACATAAATTAATTTTTGCTGGTGCTTTAATTATCCTCTTCATATCAATTCGTATTTATATCAAAGTAAAACTCCATACCACTTGTTCCATACGCATCTATGGCATTACAGCCACATTCAGTATTGTGTTCTTTGGCTATTGCTTTAACTATGCTTAGTCCAAGTCCCGTTCCACCATATGACCTTGTATGAGCTTTATCAACTTTATAAAATTTCTCCCAGATTTTATTCATCTCACTCGAATCAAGTTTAATACCTGAATTATATACTTTAATCCTTATAACATTACTCCCTCTATCTTCAGTGCTTATACGAATAATCTTATTATCATTTATATGATTAATTGCATTGGACAGATAATTTCTCATAACTTCTTCAAGCTTGTATCCATCTGCCCATACATATATGTCAGGATCTACATCTACACTTAAATCGACTTCTTTTTCTTTCAGTTTTAATTCAAAACTCTTAGAGACACCATCTATGAGTTCTCTTAAATTGATCCTAGCAAAATCAACTGTGTCCATGCCTCTCTCTATTTCAGAAAGACTAAGAAGTTCTCTGACCATTGCTCCCATCTTGTCCGCTTCGTCTTTAATTACTGATATATAATAATCCCTACTCTCAATATTCTCAACAATCTCTGTCGTCTCGAGACCTTCTGCATAGCCCTTTATAAGTGATATAGGCGTTTTCAACTCATGAGACACATTGGCGACAAACTCTTGTCTCATAATATCAAGTTCTTCTTTTTTCTCCAAATCTTGTTTTAATTTATAGTTAGCATTTTTTAGTTCCTTTATTGACTTTTCAAGTTTGCTGCTCATCTCATTCATAGATGTGCCAAGCACTCCAATCTCATCATCTCTTTTTCCTTCATACTTATTTTCGAACTCAAGTCTACTCATCTTTTTAGAAATATTTGCAAGTTCAAGGATAGGTTTTGAGAAATTGCTTGAAACTATATATATAATGATAGACCCTAAAATAAGTGCAACTATAGATACAACTATAAGAACTCTATTAAAAAGGTCTATAGGTTCTTTAATTGATTCAATTGGTATATTTATGAAAAATGCCGTTTCTTCATCGCTTAAAAAACCAAAACACTCTATATCAGAAGCATCTCTAAACATCCTTGGCATAGGCTCTGGATTTGGCACACTATGGTTATTAATTGCAATAGTATAATTATCAGTCTTTTCTAAAACTTTTAGATCCTTACTATTCGCACCATCCTTATATATATAGTCCATCATACGTCTATTAAGCCGCTCACTATTTTGAAATAATGAATAATAATTATTATCGGAGTCAGCAAGCACTACACTGACACCATAGACTTCTTGAAGCTCTCGTAAAAAAGACTCTATAGAACTTTCTCTATAAGTTCCTTCACTTCCTTTCTTTCTTCTAAATAAATCTGATAAAGTATAACCCTCAGCATAAGCATTAGTTATGCCACTCTCAAGAGCGTAATATGATCTCTTTATAACTTCCTTCTTGTTATTAACATAAAGATTTTCCAAAAATAAAGTATTAAAAAGTAATATGCTACCAATCAAGCATACCATAACCATCACGAAGGCAATTGTTATTTTCCATTTAATACTTTTTTTCATATCTAATTATTTTTTAGAAGATTTCTTATCTTTTTTATTATATTCATCTACTTCAAATTTATATCCGTAGCCCCACAAAGTCTTAATGGCATCTCCGCGTTTACCAAGTTTAGATCTTACTTTCTTAATGTGCGTATCTACAGTCCTCGCATCCCCATAGTAATCAAAGTTCCATACGGCACCAAGTATCTTTTCTCTTGTAAGCGCAACACCTTGATTCTCAATTAGATAATCAAGGAGTTCAAATTCTTTAAACGAAAAGTCTACTGGTTTTTCGTCAACAAAAATCTGATGTGACGCCTTATCGATTAGGATGCCACCAGTTTCAATTCTTTCATCAGTGGTATCGTTTCTCTTCAAGATTGCATTGATTCTTGCGACCAAAACCTTAGGCGAAAATGGTTTCTGCACATAATCATCCGCGCCTGATGCAAAACCTCTTATCTGATCATTTTCTTCACCCTTAGCTGTAAGAAGTATAACTGGCACCTTAGAAGTCTTTCTGATACGCTCCAATGTCTCATATCCATCAAGTTTTGGCATCATAACATCAAGCACTATAAGTTTTATAGTATTATCTGCTTCAAAGGTCTTTAGCGCCTCTTCACCATTCTCCGCTTCTGCAATATCAAAACCGCTATTAATAAGAAAATCGCCAATTAATTTTCTCATTCTCATCTCATCATCTACTATTAGTATCTTATATTTTTTAGCCATTCTTACCTCCTAACATCTCATGTATAAATCTTGAAGTTCTATACACCCTGCCAAATCTTCTATTAGTCACAAATATATGTAAATTAGTTTTAGCCCTTGTCATAGCCACATAGAAAAGTCTTCTTTCAGTTTCCACATCATCATTCTTTATACTTTTTTTATGTGGAACTATATTATCATTGGCATCCACTATATAGACTATCTTAAATTCCAAACCCTTACTTAAGTGGAAAGTCATAAGATTGATAGAATCAATGTTTTTATCGTTTTCTTTACTAGCAAAATGCTTATCATTACTGGTTTTGACCCTATATCTTATGTTGTTTTTCTCCAAATCATTAATTATGGTATATGATAATTGGTTAGTCCTATACAATATAGCCATGTCACTGAGCTTATAGCCCATTTTTTTATATTTATTGATTGAATCTATAAGATATAGATCTTCATCCCTTGAATCAATAAATTTCTTTACTTCTATATACCCATCATTCTTATCAAAAGCAATCAGATCTTTTTTAAAACGCTTTTTATTATGATTAATAACTGCTTTCGATAACTTTACTATATTATCTCTACTTCTATAATTGATGTTAAGATTAATAAGGGTTGTTTTATTGTAGTCGTTCATAAAATCTTTCATAACCCTTGGCATAGACCCGCGAAAGCTATATATACTTTGGTCATCATCACCTACAGCGAAGATATTTTTAGTTTTAGAGATGAGCTTTACTAAATCATATTGTGACCTATTAATATCTTGAAACTCATCTATAAGTATATACTTAAACCTATCTTGATACTTTGTTAGCACTTTTCTATCTTGCTTCAATAGCTCATAACACTTAGCAATCATGTCATAGAAATCGAGTTTTCTATTCTCATATAACAATCTCTCATACTTATCATACATCACCAAGAACTTTCGTCTGTCAATAATTTCTGGTATGTAATCTTCATCACGTTCCATTACAAGTTTAAAATCTGATATAATTTTTAAAGCTTTAGCCGCATTGATATAGTTGCTTAGATTGTTATCTTCTAAAGCTCTTGTCACATATCTTAGCGCTTCATCATCTGTCAAAAGACTTGTTTCACTATATCCAAAGTCGCATCTTAGTATATCATAAAATATCGAATGAAAAGTCCCAAAGATAGGTTTGTTGACAAGTCTTCCACCTTTTGAACTAATTAATAATTCAAATCTTTCTCTCATCTCACATGCAGCTGCATGAGTAAATGTTATAATAAGGATGTTCCTTGGGTCTATATCGAATCTTGTAATAAGATTATATATCCTATTGGTGATCACATAGGTCTTCCCTGACCCCGGTCCAGATACGACAAGACAAGGTCCAGTGCCAAAGCTTATCGCCCTTTCTTGACTTACATTTTTTTCTTTCATCTATAAAATTATTGTTAGGTTTAATCTACTCTTAAAGCATCAATTGGATTAAGCATAGCAGCATTCTTCGCAGGCAAGTATCCAAATATAAGTCCTATAGCAACTGACACACCAAATGAAAGTAATACAGCCCATACAGTAGGATTGGCAGTGATGCCCATAACTGCACCAATCGATTTCGTGGCAAGAGCTCCTATCACAATTCCAAATACTCCGCCTATTGTTGATGTAACTGCAGCTTCTATAACGAACTGCTGCATTATAACGCCTTGTCTTGCACCAAGGGCCTTTCTTATACCTATCTCTCTTGTCCTTTCAGTAACTGATACAAGCATTATGTTCATGACTCCTATACCTGCAACTAGTAGTGATATACCAGCAATACCTGCAAGCATAGCTGTGAGAGTTCCTATAGACTCATTAAGGCTTTTTATAACCGATGAATTTGCCATGACATTATATAGCCTGTCATTTTTAAATACATCCAGAAGCTTAGCCTTTAAAGCCGTTGTGATATCATCTGTATATGCAACATCAGATGAATTCATTACAAAATTATTGATGTATCCATTTCTACTCATCTTAGTTGCTACTGTGTATGGTATCCATATAAAATCATCCGTGCCACCTTCATCAAAGTTATCTTCATCTTGAGTCTCTATGACACCAACGATGCTAAATGGCTTTCCATTAATTTTCACTGTATCTTCTATAGCTTTATCAGCTGATCCGTAGAAAGTGTTGGCTACATAAGAGCCTACCACACATACGCTTGATCTACCCGCCATATCTGCATACACAAGATTTCTACCTTCTTCCATAACATATTTCTGTATATCAAGATAATCTTCTGATACACCTGTGATGCTTGTAGAATCAAGATTATCACTTCCTGATTTTATAACTGCTGATGATAATGTTACAGTAGGTGATAGCCCGGATAGCCATTCTGGGTGTTCATCCCAAAACTTATACATATCGTCGTCATCTATATGTCTCGTATTCATATTTCTACAGAAAATTGTTATCTTGTTGACGCCCATCTCTTCAAACTGCTCAACCATCTGTCCCATATAACCAGAGACAATAGAAACAAGTATAATAACAGCTGCTACGCCAATTATTATGCCAAGCATAGTAAGTATGCTTCTTATTTTATTACTAAGTATTGCCTTAATGGCTAATTTGAAACTCTGTAGCATACTCCTCCGTAGTTCCATCAAATATTATCTTTCCATCATGTATGCGGACAACTCTCTCAGCCTCAAGAGCTATAGCATTATCATGAGTAATCATAACTATCGTGTTGCCTTCTGCATGTAATTGCTTTAAAAAATTAAGCACATCTCTTGATGTCTTAGAATCGAGTGCTCCTGTCGGTTCATCTGCAAGAAGCAAACTTGGATTGCCTGCAAGAGCTCTTGCGATCGATACTCTCTGCTGTTGGCCGCCTGATAACTGATTTGGGTACTGAGCATATTTTTCTTTTAAACCAACTCTTCCAAGCGATTCCAAAGCTCTCTTTCTCCTATCATTAGCCTTGATTCCTGCATAAAGCAGTGGCAATTCGACATTTTCAAGTAAAGTTAATTTTGGCAGAAGGTTATACTGCTGAAATATAAAACCTATTGTCTTATTCCGTATATCAGCAAGTTCATCATCAGTCATGTTGCTCGTATCTCTACCATTTAATATATACTTTCCACTTGTGGGCTTGTCAAGTGCTCCTATTATATTCATAAGAGTACTTTTCCCAGAACCGGATTTTCCAACTATTGCGACAAATTCGCCCTTATCAATCTTAAGCGATATATTGTCATTGGCATACACTTGTTCTGTTCCCATAATATATATTTTATATTCGTTTCTAATATCTATGAGTGGTAAAGCCATCTACCTTGGGCCTCCTCCACCCATGCCACCGCCTGGAGGGCCACCCATACCACCTCCCATGCCACCAAACATATTCTGGTTGTTGTTAGAAGAGCTTTCTGTTACATATACTTCGTCACCCTCTTGAAGACCGCTCTTTACCTCTATAAAGTTCTCATTGGAGATACCAGTTTCAACGTTGATAGCAGTAAATCCATCTGGTACTCTACTCTTAGCACGATCTGATATACCTTCGGTACTATAATCTCCAGAAACTATAGTTGGAGATGTGTTAAGTACATAGACTACATTACCTCTTTGAAGTGCATCAGCAGGTATGCCAATTACATTCTCAACATTAGCAAGCACAACATATGCATCTACATTCATACCCGGAAGCAGATCACCTATATCTGTTATAGTGACTGTGACAGGGTAGTTAGTGACACCATTGGAATTAGCTGCTACAAGACTTACATTGGTTATCTTCCCACGAAACATTTTATTGTTGAACGCATCAGCTTGAACCGTGACTTCCTGTCCTTCTTTAATATTAGTAATATCAAGCTCATCTATATCCATATCAAAGGTAAGTTCTGATAAATCATATATGATTGCAAGAGTTTTAGCTGATGATGTAGATCTCTGTAATTTATCTCCCACCTTTACATCTTTAGATATAACAGTTCCATCTATTGGTGCTGTGATAAAATATTCATCATAATCATCAAGATAATCATTGTATGAGTTCTCAGCCTTCGTAAGAGATTCTTCCGCTTGAAGATAAGTCTTCTTCTTGCCTGACATAAGGCTATTATAAGAACTTTCTGTTATCGTAAAAAGCGGAGTGCCTTTCTTTACATGAGCACCTTCAGACACAAGAAGTCTTCCAACTTCGATATTGCTTCCGTCTTCAAATACTAACTTCTGATTTGTCTCAGTAGTAAAATTAGCATCTTCTATTGACACAACGCCATTGACAACAGCTATAGCCGTATTATTAGTTGTAAGACCACCAGGATTTGTGCATGTGATACTAACATAACGAATTAGAGCTCCAGAATCACTTGTCTCTGAGTCATTGGCTACACTAGAAACCTGCCCTGTAAGTAACTCCCCTGTCTCTTGTAATTCCAGAATTGCAGTCATGCCTTTAGTGATGCCAGTAGCATCAGTACTCGAAAATGGCAATTTTATATTCATTATAGAATCATTAACTATAGTCCCAATTTCAGTATTATTATTCAATATGTCTCCAGCTTTTATATTAAAAGTACGAAGCGATCCCTCATAAGGTGCTTTATAAGTCATCCCCTTATAATCTGATGCTAGCTTCTCATACTCATATTTTGCCTGCTCATAATTATCTCTAGCCTGAGCTATAGATGATGAAGCGCTTGTAATATTTCTATAGGCAGTGCTACCATCAATTGTAAGGAGCAGTTGTCCTTTAGTGACCTTATCACCAACAGCAAAGTCAACACTTGTAACATTTCCTTCTACAAGAGATGTGATTGTATAACTATCTTTAGGTGCAAGCGTTCCTGAACCTGAGATTTCAGAAGATATGTTCATAATTCTCGCCGTCTGTACATTCTTCATAACTTCCGCTTGTTCAGCTTTCTTTTTAGTGCTACTAACAATGATATTGATGATTATGATAACCAAAACAATTGCAGCAACTATAATTGCTATTCTTCTGATTAGTTTTTGCTTCTTTTTCTTTCGATTTGCAATCTCATCTTCAGCAGCTTTAGTTGCAGCTAGGTCCTCATCAGTAAGTTCAGATTTTACGAAAGTATCAGAGCTTACAGCATCGCTCTTAATCTCAACATCAAGAACCTCTTCTTTGTTATCACCATTTTTCTTTTTGAAAATCTTATTAAAGATATTTTTGATATCCATAATTTAGCCTTTTTTAATATATGCGTTGCATGTCCTTTAATCTAATATTTTAAATCATATATGTATGCACTCGTGATCGTCCCAGCCGTCGTCACAGTTCCATCTCCACTACTATCTTCACTCGTTGAAGTATCATCATTCTTAGTGTAGATGAATATAATCTGATCTCCAACACTTATGGTACCAGTATAAGAGAAAGCAAACTTTGCTTCAGATGTACCAAGAGTATAATAAGCAAGATCTATCTCAACTCTTGTAGGAGTTATAGTATCGCTTGCACTATAGTAGATGTGATTGACATAGCCCTTCTTAACCATAGTAGATGATTCAAGTGTTGTACCCTCTTTATATAGATATATAGTTTTAGTTGCTTCATTATAATAATATATTAGATAGCCATTATTACTTAACTCTCTAAAAGTGGTTTCAAGTGTCGCAGAAACTCCATTGATAAAGATATTTGCAAGAGTTATGTCAAAAGGTATAGATAAATTAAGCGCCTCGCCTCTCTTAAGTATGAACGGCCCTTCAAGTTTTGTTTTGGTAAGCCCTGTAGCATTGAGATCGCCATCACTATTCACAGAAAGATTGGTAAAAACAGTAGGTCCATAAGCAGATGTACCACCTTTTTTATTGGTTTTTAGTGTATTATAGATGGCATTGACAGCATCCTTCTTAGTGACAAAATCAGTGATGCCCTTATCTATATTGTCATTAAGCTTAAGCGATGAGAATGTCTCTAATCGTCCCGCTATCTGACTGCCGCTAAAATCATCATTAGTATATCCAAGAAGCGCCAGACAGGCTCTAGTGAGATCTTTATATGTAAGATAATCAAATGGTTTAAAAAGCCCACCGAGATAAGAAGTCATATACCCTTCCTTGGCCGCAACTTTAATAAACGATGCATACTGATAGTCAGTTGATACATCTGAGAATCCAGAGTTGCTATCATAAGCTGATACGCTGTCTTTATAAGGAGAAGCCTTAACTACCATGCGAGAGAATTCGCCTCGAGTTATAAAATCATTCATCATATTATCGTTTTCAATAACATCAGCAAGATATAGAACTTGTGTCCTCATCTCTTGACCAGCAGTTGTCGCAGCAAAAGAATTGATACTTAGCGAACATACCATTGATATTATTAGAGATATGGCTATTAGATTCTTAAACTTCTTTTTCATTTTATGTCTCCTTAATGAATGCATTGATAATTGAACCACTATATACATCTATATCATCATTATTGTGAACAACGTTGCCTTCGTCATCTAAATAAGCTTTATTCTTATCATTCATCTTATTACATATATATATGATATAATCGCCAATCTTAAAACTCCCTGATGGTGAGAAGGCAAATTTCATCTCTTCGCTTGCTACAGAGTATTTTTTTGACTCTATATCTACACGATAAGGTGTAGTCAGATCATTTGCAGAATAAAATATATCTTGAATATAACCCTTATTTACTTTGATAGGAGCTTCTACATCATCTCTCTCAGTATATGAATATACATACTCCCTATCTAAATCAAGATAAAATATAGCATATCCATAATTTAAGATGTCTTCTTTAACTATATCAATATCGGACTTCAGACCATTAAGATATACATTATACGGAGTTATCTCAAATGGTGCAGTCACATCAGATGGATTATATATCATAAAAGGTCCTTCGACTTTTACATTAATCATATCATCCGTGTTAAGAGTATTGTCCTTATCAACACTTATTTTATCAAATACTGTTAATCCGTATTCCTTTTTGCCATCTTTTTTGTACTCAAGTAAAGTGTTATACATTCCAATTATAACATCACTCTTTGTGAGTACATCAGAATTTCCTTTGTCTATGCCTTCATTTAATTTCAAACTTTCAAATTTTGAATTTCTACCTATAACTTGGTTGCCTCTAAAGTCTTCACTCGTATATCCAAGTAATGATAACATAGCACGGCTCAAATCACTGTATATAACATATTCATCTGGTTTAAAATACCCACCAAGATATAAAAACATATGCCCCTTATCAGTTGCCTCTTTAATGAAGCCGGCATAAGGATTATCTATGCTCACATCATTGCATACAGATTCAGTGATGATGCCACTAATCTTATCTTTGCTATCTGACATCTTTACTATCATCTTTGCAAACTCAGATCTCTTAACCGGCTCATCAAGATTATCTCTATTATCTATAATCTCCATGATATAAAGTGCATCCGACTTTTTATCAATAGATAAATTAGAATCCGCATATAAAGCCTTCGGACAAAGTAACAATAATATAGTAAGAACTATTAAGATACTTTTTATATTTAATTTCCTCATTTTATATATTTTATTAGTTTTTTGTGAAATATTTTTATACAAATTGTGTACATTTTGTGTCCATTTTATAATACCAAATTATTTAAATTAAAAAAAGGGCTTTTAGCCCTCTTTTATAAGTCCTTCTCTATACGCATTAAGAAGTTCCTTTAAATCGCTTATCTTTTCAAGTATTTCCTTGCCTCTGTCGGTATCCCGTATCCTTAGCCTTCCATTCTTAGCTATATTCTCAACTTCCTTCGTATCAGGTGAATTAATCTCTCCCTTCACGAAAGGCTTATGAGTTGCGATACTTAAGTGTACAGAGTCACTTATCATAGTATACCCAGCTATACCCGTACTTTTTTGATAGCTCTTAGACATACCACCATCTATGATAAAAAGTCTACCGTTGGCTTTGACAGGGCTTTCACCTTCTTTACTCTTAACTGGCACATGGCCATTGATTATATGACCAGTTTTATCAAGTCCAAAATTTTCTAAGATTCCTATAACAATACTCTCATCTTGATACAAATCATAATATGAGTTCTTATGCTCTTTTCTTATCTCTTTGTCTTCAACAAAATATAATTCAAATGTCCTTATGACATCTTTGCCAAACAAAGGCGAATACGCACCACACCACATATAGTAAAGTGCATCTACATTATCACTCCCAAAACGGTGAGCCTTCACATCATTATAGGCAAGTCTTACTACATTATCAAAATAATCAAGAAGTGCTTTGCCAGATAAGTTCTCTTTGCCACTAAATCCTTTGAATGTTGCATAAGTTTTATCTGGATTAAATGGTATAATGCCATGATATATAAGATTGCCATTATGTATCTTATAAAGGCTCCCCTTATCATACAAGAACTTAAGATGGTCTTTGAGTTTCTGTGAATGAATAAAACTTGCCTTAAGATATTTCATAAGCTGCTCTTCTTCATCAGAAAACTTAAGCGGATCATTCCTATCTATAGTTGGAAAATTTTCATCCATAAGTTTATAAGTCTTTCCCTCTATATCTATAGTGTAATTATCATAATTAATTCTTTCAAGCATAATACGATCACTCATACCATACTCTGGGTGCTTCTTTATAAGCCTTCCTTCAGACTTGAATTGCATGATGGCAAGAGCCTTTTGAAGTTTTGCAGAAAGACTCGGTCTCACAACATCATATTTGTTTTCATCAAGTATATTTGGCATAAAAAGAGTACATGGGTCATCCATATAAGTTCTAGCGGCAAAGTCATTGAGAGCTCGAAGGCTTATGCCATATCCTTCTTCAAGCATATCATAACAATTATATCTAACTGCTATACGAAGAGCATTGAGTATAAGCGTGTCATTACCAAGTGCAGCGCCAATCCACTCTATATCATGATTGCCCCATTCTATATCAACATTGTGGAAGTTCATAAGTTCATCAAGTATCAGATCATGCCTTGGTCCTCTATCAAATATATCTCCAACTATATGTAAAGTATCTACAGCAAGTTTCTGTATGAGTTCACATATAGCAGTTATAAATTGCTTCGCTAAGCCTATATCTATAATAGAATTGATGATCTCATCATAATAGAAGTCCTTTTTTACATTGTCTCTATCAGCATCTTTATATAGTAACTCATCGAGCAGATACACATATTCAGCCTTACAAGCTTTTCTAATTTTCGATTTTGAATATTTGTTCGATATGTCTTTAAGCACTTTAAGCAATCTCATGATAGTATTTTTTTGAAACTCATATGAATCTTTATTTCTGAAATCATATTGCTTCAACATGTGCTTTGGATAATATATTATATTGGCAAGTTCCAAGACCTCATCATCAGTCATAGTATCCTTAGCCATGTATTTTATCTTTGATCTTATTACACCAGAAGCAGACCTAAGCATATGTATAAAACTTTCATGCTCGCCATGTAAATCAGACAAAAAAAACTCTGTGCCTTTTGGCAATGTGAGTATCGAATTCAAGTTTGCAATCTCAACACAGGTTTTTTCTTGATTCGGGAATTGTTTTGATAATAATTTTAGATAATCAAGATCTCTCATATAATCCCCTTGTAATATAATATATTATCTATAGGGAACCTCTAAGAGGTGCCCTATATTAATCGTCTGAACTACCACCAGCTGGTATGACAAACGATGAACCATCTGGCCCGACGGGAGCTTTCAAATCTTTTATAGCAGGGTCAAAAGCTGGGCCAGAGATCCTATTTCTCTTTTCTTCTTCCTCAGCCCTAATTCTTCTCGCCTCAGATATCGATGCCTTCATCGCTTCAGTTATGTTTGGGTCATCCTCATCGTATGTATAATCAGCCCAGTAATCTATATCACTTATGCCATTAAGTCGTCTCCATCTCTGATCTGGCGACTCCCCTTCTACAGGGATCTCGCCCTTACCGCCATTATCTTCTTCCTCATCTTCATCTAATTCTGAATCAGTACCTAAGTAACTTGCTATTATAGCATCTGTCTCATCTTCATATAGTTCTTCTTCATATGCTTCTCTATCAAATCCAAACTCACATTTTCTAAGATAGCATATCCTTGATGTGTATTGTCCATCAACTTCTAGTTCAAATTTTATCTTGGTAGCCTTTCTCGGGAATACACATTCAAAACTTGTACCGCCATTATAATTGAAATCAGAAGTTGAATATATAAGATCATTCCTATCTTCATCATATATATTAAGAGTACAAGTAGTAGTTCTATCACTATATGTAAAATAATGAGTCGCTATTCTACCTTTTAATTTATTGAAATTATTAGCAGGGTTTTCAAATATTATACTAGCTTCATTGCCCTTAAGTGCCATTACATCTTTCCATTTAGTCTTAGTGAATATAGTTCCATTGACTTTCTTACTATACTTGTTACCACTCTTTATGTATTCCTGCATATTTCTATCCATCTGAGAATTGTATAAGGTCTTTTGCTTTTCAGGTTTAATTTCAACATTCTTACCAAGTATAGTTTTAGCAGTGCCATCTGGATTAACATCAATAACTATACCATCAGAAGGCTGAGGTCCTTCTATAACTGATGGATCTGCCATATAGAGATACTGCCCAGAAGACGTGACACCTTTTTTTACTGCAGCATTATTTTCTATCCTGTTAAGTATGTCAGCAGAATACTCTGCTCCTTCACCCACTATACTATTGATTGTATCCACTTTAACATGTTGGATTACTCCTGCAGTGTTGACCCATCTTCCGTCAACGCCTACTGTCTGATAATCTGGTGTTATATCATCACGAAGCACTACACCATCTTCATCAAAATAATAATAAAATGCATAGCCATCATTATCATCATCTATAAGTTTCCATCCATCAACAGCTATAGTGCCATCATTTTCATACCAAAACATATCGCCATTAGGAAATACCCCCCAATGACAAAACGAAGGAGTTATATAGGCAAACATAAAAATCATCATGCATATAATTATGTAACCAATTTTATTTTTTAATATTTTCATATTATCTTTTAATCCTCAAAACTGGTATGAGCTTATCAAGTTCAGATAAAAGTATATCAATATCATTAAGCTCATTAAACCTACCTATGGATATCCTGATTGTAGAATCAATAATATCGCTGCCTAGACCTATAGCTTTTAATGTATCACTTTCTTTCTTACTATGACTTGAGCAAGCAGATCCAGCCGATACATATATATCTTTTTCTTCAAGTGAATGAACTAAAACCTCTGACCTTATGCCCTTAAAAGATACTGATACTATATGAGGAGCAAAGTTATCATCCATTTTAGTATTTATATATATATTATTATATTTATTGGCCAATTCTTCAAGTCTATTTATCAAATAATCACGAATTCTTAATAATTTGCCACATTCTTCATCGATATTATCATAAGAAATGCTTGTCGCAGTAGCTGTTCCTATAATCCCAAAAGTATTTAAAGTACCAGACCTAAGACCATTTTGTTGTCCTCCTCCAAGTAGTGATGGAACAATTCGAAAGCTTTTATTCTTATATAAGATACCTACTCCTTTTGGCCCATGTATCTTATGCGAGCTTATAGATAGAAAATCTATATTTTGTTTTTTGCAATTAATCTGTACCTTGCCAAAACCCTGCACAAAATCGACATGAAATGCTGTGTCTTTATTTTTTTCCTTGATTAGTGCGCCTATATCAGAGATCTTTTGAATTGCACCTATTTCATTATTAGTGTGCATGATAGAGACAAGTATAGTATTGTCATCTATCTTATCTTTAAGTTCATCTAAGTCTATATGCCCGCTACTATCTACTGATAGATAAGAGACATTGAAGTCATCTTCTGACAATCTCTCACATACTCGAAGAACAGATGGATGTTCAAATTTTGTTGTTATGATGCCATTGCCTCTTTTCTTATAGGCATTCGCATAACCATATATTGCAAGATTATTACTTTCAGTGCCTCCAGAAGTCCATATCAATTCATTATCATTAACACCAAGAACTTTAGCAACATAAGCAGTTGCCTTTTTAACTTCTTCTTCAACAAGATATCCAAACCTATGTATGGCTGATGGATTAGCATAATAATTCTCATTAAATGCATTGATCGCATCTAGTACTCTTTTATCTGTTTTTGTTGTAGCTGAATTATCAAGATATATCATAATCTTTCAAGATACTCCGCTTCTATCTTCATATAATCATCATAAGGTATGTAAGACAAAGTTCCATCAGCTCTACTTTTTCTCTTATGATAGTTATATACATTATACTTATCATAGACTTTTTTCAGTTCCTTATGAAACTCATCATAAGGAAGTTTCGCTTTATCAAGAAGTTCAAGGCTCAAAAAATTAGCAGATGTTGCTTCTATAAAGCTATCCATCTTAACTTTATTATCATATATGAAAAGTGGCGTCTGATACTGGTCATTGCACTCATAATTTAAACTATCACCATATACCATCTTATTAATCTCAGTACCAAAACTTGCATTATGATCACCAAAGAATAATATAATCACATGCTCCTTCTCATTTTCAAAATAATCTATGAGTGTCTTAAGTGCAGTATCAGATATCTTCATGAGTGATAGATAAGAATCTAAACTCTCTTTTCCTTCCTTAATATTTACTTCTGCTTCAATCTCCATACCATCAAAATTTTGATATCCACTATGATTTTGCATCGTTATACCAAACATAAAAAGCCTATCAGAATCTTTTCGTGATTCATATTGATATATGACTTCTTTATAGAAAGCTTCGTCAGAGACAAATTCGCGAACTGTCCCTTTATATGTAAAATCATCATAAAAAAGCAGCTCGTCAAAACCAAATCTCTTATATACCTCATCTCTATGGTAATTAGTTGCAGTATAAGGATGCATTGCAAGTGTCTTATAATTAAGCCTTTTAAAGTATCTCGCAAGGCTATATTTATCGCTTTTTACAAAATTGTTATATGGCATGACTGGATAACTATAATTTCCTATACTCATACCAGTTAAGAATTCAAACTCAGTATTGGCAGTCCCACCGCCAAATGTATTGACATAGAGATTTCCTTTAGTCACATCATGTAAGTTATCATAATATGGTGTAACTTCAGCATTGGTCTTTACCTTATGTTGAGCTATGCCAAAACTCTCATTCATGATAACTATGATATGAGGTCGTTCAATGCCTTCTATATTATCACTTATCTTATCAAAATCCTCAACCTTTAAACTGATATGCGTCTCATCACTACTTTTTTCTTTTTTATAGAATATAGGTATAGATGAAAAGAAATTATAAAGATAACCTTCGTTCTCTCCAGCAGAAAGTGAATAGTCATATCTACCATTCATTATTTTATATCGCAATACAAAGTAGACAATTAAAAACATAACCAAAGGAACAAAATTAACTCTTAATTTTAATATGAGATCTGTGGTCCCATTCTTCGTCCAGAGATCTGATATATGTCTAATATTAAAAAGAAATTTCAGTATATTCGTTCTTCTTATGTACTCTTCTATAATAAATAATAAATTTATAACAAATATTGGTTTAATTTTATATTTATACCCGCTTGCAACTTCTTTAGCAGTATTAAGAGATAGTATATCAGAAAAATTGACATTGGTTCCTCTAAATTCGTGAACATAATACATAGTAAGAGATATCACATAAAATAAAATAAGCATAATTATTATCACCACATGATGGTAACTTATAAATATGCTTAAGAATGAATAAACAAGATAAACACAAAGTAAATTATAAAATAGGTATCCCTTCTTTCTTAGATTAAAAGTAAGCTGTCCTCTTGCAACGCTTTGAGAGAACATATATATTATTATGATATCGATAATTAATCCTATCATCTAAATGGCGTAGCCTTTCTTTATGATTTCATCTTCGATTAGTTTTGAATAGGTATCGCAGGTATTCTTATCTTCTGCTTCAATCATAATTCTAACTACACTCTCAGTCCCTGAAGCACGAAGTAACAATCTACCATCACTTCCAAGCTTAGTTTCAACATCTTTTGCAACTTTCTTTATGTCATCATCTGCTATGCATTTATTTTTGTCGTTGACCCTTACATTTCTTAATATCTGTGGAAAAAGTTCTACTTCCTTAGTGAGTTCTCCAAGGGTCGTCTTCTTACTTACGACCACATCCATAATCTTAAGTGATGTAAGGACCCCATCACCAGTATTAGCGTGTTTTGCAAAAATGATATGACCTGATTGTTCTCCTCCAAGCGAATAATCATTTTTCGCAATCACTGCTTGCACATTCTTATCTCCAACATCAGTCTTCTCGTATTTTATGCCTATCTTATCGAATGCCTTATATAAACCGAGATTAGACATAACTGTGGTAACTACAGTATCCTTCTTAAGTTTCCCTTCTTCCTTCATGCTTTTGCCGCATATGTATAGTATCATATCACCATCTACCACTTTACCATTTTCATCTACTGCTATACATCTATCGGCATCTCCATCGTATGCGAAGCCTATATCCATATTATTTTCTACCACATATTTTCTAAGCACTTCTATATGAGTAGAACCTGCATTATCATTGATATTCGAACCACTTGGAGCATTATTGATTACATAGGTTTCAGCACCAAGTGCATCAAAGACACTTTTAGCTATCTGAAAAGCCGATCCATTCGCAAGATCAAGAGCAACTTTCTTGCCTTTAAAACTATTCATAGGTATAGATATAAGGTATCCTATATATCTATTTCTACCTGCAAAATAATCTACAGTCCTTCCTATGTCAGTCCTAGTCGCATATGGTATCTCTTTAATCTTCCCATCAAGATAGTCTTCTATCATATCCGTGACGCTCTCTTCAAGTTTCTCTCCACTATCATTAATAAGTTTTATACCATTGTCATAATATGGATTATGAGATGCAGATATCATAACTCCAAGGTCAAATTGTTCTGTCCTTACAACATAACTTATAGAAGGAGTACTTGTAACATGAAGAAGATATGCATCTGCACCTGATGCAGTGATGCCTGCCGCTATAGCATATTCAAACATATAGCTTGATCTTCTCGTATCCTTACCTATAACTATACGGCAATTTGGATTCTTCATCTTAAAATAATATCCTATGAACTTTCCAATCTTAAATGCATGATCAGCAGTAAGTCCGATATTTGCCTCACCTCTAAATCCATCTGTCCCAAAATACTTTCCCATATTATCTCCTAAAAATAATTATATCTCACCTATCTCTTTAAGATACCTGTCTAAAGCATCATTCCAAGTAGGCATGCGATCAAATCCTGCATTATATAATTTCGTCTTATCAAGTCGAGAGTTCTTAGGCCTAAGCGCCAAAGCTCCATAGTCTTCTGTAGTTGTATCTATAACATTAACTTTTTTACCAGTCTTTCTAAATATCTCTCTTGCAAAATCTGCCCAAGATACAAAACCCTCATTGGTCATATGGTATATACCATACTTTTTACTCTCAATCATATCCACTGTTTCTTTTGCAATATCTATAGTATATGAAGGCGACCCTATCTGATCTGCAACTATCTTAAGTTCTGTCTTGGTCTTAGAAAGTTCTAACATAGTTTTTACAAAGTTTTTACCATTTTTGCCATAGACCCAAGAAATTCTTATTATGAAATAATCCTTAAGCTTCTTTACAAGTTCTTCACCCTGATATTTTGCGTTAGCATACTCGCAAAGTGGATTGATAGGATCATCTTCTTTAAAAGGCTTATCACCCTCTCCACCAAATACATAATCAGTAGAGAAATAGGTCATAGGTATGCCGTATTTGTAACACCCACTCACTATGTTCTCTGTCCCATGGACATTGATTTCATAGTTTAAGTCTTTTTCTTCTTCGGCCTTATCGACCTTAGTATAAGCAGCTGTGTGTATAACATGACTAAATTTAAATGCATTAAAAAAATTAAAAACAGCCTCATCATCTGTTATATCAAGATCTGCACTTCCGACTCCCATGACATGATGACCTCTTTTTATAAGTTCAGAAACTATATCAAAGCCCAGTTGTCCAGTTGCCCCTGTGACTAATATATATTTTATGTTATTATCTATCATCTAATTTAATCTATACCCATACATCTTATCAAAGTAACTTTGGTACTCACCACTGATTATATGTTCCCACCAAAGTCTATTATTGAGATACCAATCTATAGTCTTGTCTATGCCTTCTTCAAAAGTAACTGATGGTTTCCAACCAAGTTCTTTTTCAATTTTTGCTGGATTCATGGCATATCTAAGATCGTGTCCTGGTCTATCTTTCACATATTCTATAAGAGACTCTGACTTTCCAAGTTTCTTAAGTATAAGCTTTACTATATCGATATTGGCCATCTCCGCATGACCACCTATATTATATACTTCGCCATCTCTACCATTTCTTACTATCATATCTATAGCACGACAATGATCTATAACATAGAGCCAGTCTCTCACATTTTTACCATCACCATATACAGGTAATTTCTCATCTGCAAGAGCTCTTGTGATCATAAGAGGAATTAATTTCTCTGGAAAATGATAAGGCCCATAGTTATTTGAACATCTACTAACAGTACAAGGTAATTTGAATGTCCTTGCATAAGCAAAAGTAAGTAAATCAGCAGATGCTTTAGATGCAGAATAAGGACTTGATGTCTTTATAGGATATGTCTCATCAAATTGTAGATCTGGTCTATCAAGTGGAAGATCTCCATATACTTCATCTGTTGATACTTGATGGTATCTTTTTATGCCAAACTTTCGACATGCGTCCATCAGCACTTGCGTTCCTAAGATATTAGTCTTAAGAAAGATCTCTGGATCCTCTACAGATCTATCAACATGTGACTCTGCAGCAAAATTGATACAATAATCAGGTTTCTCCTTTTCAAATATATCATATATCGCAATCCTGTCAGTTATGTCAACTTTATAAAAAACATAATTCTTCTTATCTTTGATAGGAGCAAGAGTCTCCATGTTTCCAGCATAAGTAAGCTTATCAATACAGATAATTCTATCATCCTCATATTTATTGACCATGTAGTGCATGAAATTTCCGCCTATAAATCCAGCTCCGCCCGTTACTATTATATTCATGTAAAACCTCTCTTATAGATAATATTTATACTGTTATATATTTACCATCAAGCACATCTTTAAGATATTTGCCGTATTCATTCTTCTTATATGTCTCGTAGGCCAGTGCCATCTTATTATCATCAATCCATCCGTTTCTATAAGCTATCTCTTCAAGACAGGCTATCTTTCTATGTTGATGGTCTTCTATTGTTTTGACAAAATTACTTGCTTCCACAAGTGAGTCATGAGTTCCTGTATCAAGCCAAGTAAAACCTGCTCCAAGTAGTTCTACATTGAGTTTACCTTTTTCAAGATATATCCTGTTAAGATCAGTAATCTCAAGTTCTCCTCTTCTTGAAGGCTTGAGGTTCTTAGCATATTCAACTACATTATTATCATAAAAGTATAATCCAGTGACACAGTAATTTGATTTTGGTTTTTCTGGCTTTTCTTCTATACTTATAGCCTTGCCATTTTTATCAAATTCCACTATACCAAATCTCTCTGGGTCATCAACATAGTAACCAAAAATTGTAGCTCCATCTTTTATAGTAGCTGCTTCAATAGTCTTCTTCCTAAGCCCATGTCCATAAAAGATATTATCACCCAGGATCATAGACACTGTATCATCGCCTATGAAATCAGCTCCAAGTATGAAAGCCTGAGCCAGTCCATCAGGGCTTGGCTGAACCTTATACGAAAGACTTATACCAAACTGTGATCCATCTTTCAACAGGTCCTTAAAACGTGGTGTATCCTGTGGTGTGGATATAATGAGTATATCTTTGATGCCTGCATTCATAAGCACAGAAAGTGGATAATATATCATCGGTTTATCATATATAGGAAGTAATTGTTTTGATGTAACCATAGTAAGTGGATATAGTCTTGTACCTGAACCACCTGCTAAAATTATACCTTTCATAATTCCAATGTCTCCTTATTATTGTATTGGATAAACTCCTTGCTCACGATCAACTAATGTTGAATCAACTCCAGTATCCTTAGTCATACGATATTCAAAGAATTCTTTGGCTACATTAGGGAATAATGCATAAGAAAGCACATCCTCATCTTGTTTTTTATAGAATCCCATCTCTTTTTCAAAATCTTTAAGTTGTGGTTTTATATTATCAGCTGGGCGACCTTTGATCTGTGGCTCATCCCCAAGAATCTTTTTTACAACTTCAGGATTCATAGGCTTTATAGTCTGTCCGAATTCTCCATGCACAAGTTTCTTTGACTCCTTTGGCACCATCTTATATCTCTCGCCTGAAAGAACATTCATAACTGCCTGAGTTCCTACTATCTGAGATGATGGCGTTACTAATGGAGGTTGTCCAAAGTCTTCACGAACTCTTGGTATCTCTTCAAGCACTTCGTCTAACTTATCAAGTTTTCCTGCTTCAGTAAGTTGTGATATAAGATTAGAAAGCATTCCACCAGGAACTTGATACTTAAGAGTATTGACATTGACGCCAAGTACTTTAGGACTAAGAAGCCCTGTCTTTAAGCATTCTTCCCTATATTTATTGAAATATTTTGCTAGATCTATAAGTTTGTTGATATCAAGACCTGTATCATACTCTGTTCCTTCAAGAGCCTTAACCATGACATCAGTTGCAGGCTGAGATGTGCCAAGTGCAAATGGCGAAAGTGCAGTGTCTATGATATCGCATCCTGCTTCTACTGCTTTAAGAGTTGCCATAGACGCCATGCCAGATGTATAGTGAGTATGTAACTCTATAGGAAGCTTTGTCGATTCTTTAAGAGTCTTTACAAGTGTATATGCTGTATAAGGAAGTAAAAGGCCAGCCATATCTTTGATACAGATAGAATCAGCACCCATGTTTTCAAGGTCTTTAGCAAGTTTTGCCCAGTACTCTAATGTATATGCATCACCCAAAGTATAAGAGAAAGCAACTTGAAGATGTCCACCTTCTTTTTTGGTTGCATCTATGCAGGTCTTAAGATTTCTTATATCATTAAGGCAATCAAATACCCTTATGATATCTATACCATTTTCGATCGACTTCTTAACGAAATATTCTACTGTGTCATCGGCATAGTGATTATACCCTAGGATATTCTGCCCTCTAAAAAGCATCTGAAGTTTAGTTTTCTTAAAATGCTTCTTAAAATTACGAAGTCTCTCCCAAGGATCTTCTTTCAAGAATCTAAGACAAGCGTCAAATGTCGCTCCTCCCCAACACTCTACTGCATGAAAACCAACTTTTTCCATATCGTCAAGAACTGGTTCCATAACAGAATAAGGCATACGAGTTGCAATAAGACTCTGGTGTGCATCACGAAGAGTTGTGTCCATTATAAGTACTTTAGACATAATACCTCCTTAAAATCAATTAATTTTATATTTTTTCTAACTTTGCAAAAGCTGCAAAAAGAGTTTTGGTGCCTACATCAGTGAAATCAACTGTGACTTCATAGTCTCTTCCTATATCTTCTATCTTAGTAACTTCACCCTCTCCAAATTTTACATGAGATACTTTGTCGCCAACTTTATAAGAAAGAGTTGTCGCCTTTTCTATGTTAGCTCCCATCTTATATGTATCTATGCTCTTTTTTAAATCAATTTTAGATACAGTGGGGCTTTCACTTATGAACTTTGGTTTAAGCTTACTTTTATATTTGTTTTCAATATATCTATTTTTAGATCTTTTATATCTATCGTTAGTCCAGAAATCATCGGTATAGTCATTGATAGGAAAGGGATCCATTTTAAGTTTAGCAATATCAAGAAGGCCACTATCTATCTCATCAACAAATCTGCTAACAGAATATGTGTCTTCTTTACCGTTTCTAAACCTTCTTCTTGCAGAAGATAGATATAAGTTCTTCTTAGCTCGCGTTACACCTACATAGCAAAGCCTTCTCTCTTCTTCTATCTCACTCCTATCATCAGAGTTTATAGATTGATAAGATGGAAAGACTCCCTCATTCATACCAGTAAGATATACCGTGTTAAACTCAAGTCCTTTAGAAGCATGAAGGCTCATAAGAGTGATCTTGTCATCATTTTCATTAAGGTCATCAGTATCAGATACAAGTGCTATCTCATATAAAAAGTCTTCGAGAAGGACTTTCGCAGATAAGTTAGTTGCAAGGTCCTTCATCATCTCATTATCTATAGAATCTGGATATACATTTTTAAACGTTATAGCCTTACTTTTTAATTCATAGATATTATCAAGTCTATCTTTAGTTTCTTCTTCACCATATTCATCTCTCAAAAACTCTTCATAACAATTTTTAAGAAGCCTATCTATGATTCCATCTATCTCGTTTTCATTTTTAAGTTCAATTATGAGTTCAACAAATGACTGAAGCTTAGATTTTATCTTGGCACTTAGATCCAACTTTTCAAAATTAAATATCGCTTCAAATACAGTTATCCCTTGGTCACTCGCAAAACTTACTATCTTATCGAGAGTTGCTTCCCCTATGCCACGTTTTGGAACATTAATCACTCTAAAAAGACTATTGGTGTCGTTTGGATTGACAAGCAAATACATATATGCAAGTATATCTTTAATCTCACGCCTCTCATAGAAATTGACGCCGCCAACAAGCGTATAAGGAACTGATAACGATACGCACATCTCTTCGAACTTTCGAGACTGTGCATTAGTTCTATAAAGTATAGCTGTCTCGTTATAATCGCCTTTATCTTTTATCTCATTAATTATATTATATGCTTCTCTGCCATCGTCTTCGTACTCTATGAACCTAACTCTACTGCCTTCGCCATTTTCAGACCAAAGATTTTTATCTTTTCTACCAACATTATTTCTTATGATAGAATTAGCAACCGACAAGATATTATTAGTAGAACGATAATTTTGAGTGAGCTTTATGACCTTAGCATTTTCAAAAGTCGACTCAAATTCTAAGATATTATGAATGTCAGCACCTCTAAACTTATATATGCTTTGGTCATCATCACCTACTACAGTTAGTTTATTGCAAGTACCCTTAGTAAGAAGATTCACTATTTCAAATTGAACAAGGTTAGTATCTTGGTATTCATCAACTAGAATATATCTAAATTTATTTGACAAAGTTTCGCGAGCCCCAATATTCTCCTTAAGTATCCGAACAGTCAAGAGAAGCATATCATCAAAATCTATAGCATTATTCTTAAACATCGCATCTTCATATGCTTCAAAAATCCTAGCATAGAGTCTTTCATTATCACTTCTCGCGCCTTTTTTATATTCGTCTGTTGATATGCCATGATTTTTACAGTATGAGATCACATTGGCTACTGCTCTTGGTTTTATCTTATTGTCATCATAGTTTAGATCTTTAATAATTCTCGACAGTATCTTTTTCTGGTCATCAGAATCATATATAGTGAAATTTCTATTATAACCTATAGACTCAATATATGCTCTCAAAACTCTTCCGCAGAATTTATGAAAGGTAGATATATATACTTTTTTAGAATCAGATGAGAGAAGTTTCTCAACCCTTTCCCTCATCTCATTAGCAGCTTTGTTGGTAAATGTAATAGCAAGAATATTATGAGGCTCTACCCCATTCTCTATAAGGTAAGCTATCTTATATGTGATGACACGAGTCTTGCCCGAACCAGCTCCTGCAATTATTAGAAGTGGTCCATCATTATATAGTACAGCTTCTTTCTGTTCTTTATTTAATACACTTAGATCCATTGATTAATAATTACACTACCCTGCCAAATCTTTTTTCGAACTCCAGCTTACTAAGAGATATAATCGTAGGTCTCCCATGAGGACAATTATAAGGATTATCAAG
>DGGU01000045.1 GCA_002392345.1 Lachnospiraceae bacterium UBA3866 | reverse complement strand
CATAAAATGCGACGAATTTAAGGTTTCAGCTGGGCACACACTCGAAAAACGGAGTTTTTCGAGGTGCCCTAAAAAGAATATAATAAAAACTTTAAGGAGGAAATGTTTTTATGAGTAAGTCTGCTACAGCTTTTACTGGAACTAAAGAGCAAGAGAAAGAGCTTAAGAGTTTTATAAGTGCACATAAAAATGATCAGGGTCCACTTATAATGATTATGCAAGAAGCTCAAAAAATCTATGGCTACCTACCAATTGAAGTGCAAGAGATTATCTCTAAAGGACTCAATATTCCTATTGAGAAAGTCTATGAAGTAGCAACTTTTTATGCACAGTTTAATTTAACACCAAGGGGCAAGTATCATATCTCAGTATGTCTTGGTACTGCTTGTTATGTTAAAGGTTCACAAAAAGTTCTTGATGCACTTGAACAGAAGCTCAATATCAAGAGTGGAGGATGCACTGAAGACAGAAAGTTCTCGCTTGACTCTTGTAGATGTTTAGGCGCTTGTGGTCTTGCACCTGTTATGAAGGTCAATGATGAAGTATTTGGAAAATTGACTCCAGATAAGGTGCCACAAATTTTAGCAAATTTTAAATAGGAGGAAATTAATATGACAATGACTATTAAAAAGTTAAGAGAGATTAAAGAACAATTTGCTCCTATAGTTGCAGAGAGACTTCATGAGAATGCTCATCCATGTAAAGATGGAAAGAGAATCATCTCACTTTGTGCAGGAACAGGTTGTCAATCTTCTAAATCTCTTGTGATAAGAGATGAGTTTTTAAAAGTATTAAAAGCTAAGAAGGCACTTGATAAAGTGTCTATAGTTACTACAGGTTGTCATGGCCTTTGTGCTCTTGGACCAATCATCCAAGTATTTCCAGAAGGCATATTCTACACTGGTGTCACACCAGCTGATGTAGAGAGGATAGTTGATGAGCATATAATTGCTGGAAAACCTGTAAAGGATCTTGTATATAAAGAGACTATCAAAGGTGACAAGTTCACATCTGTTGAAGATACTAATTTCTTCAAGAAACAAAAAAGAATTGCTCTTCAAAACTGTGGTCTCATAGATCCAGAAAAAATCGATGAGTATATTGGTACAGGTGGATATGAAGCACTTTATAAAGTTTTAACTGAGATGAATCCAGATTCTGTAATACAGGAAGTTCTTAATTCAGGTCTTCGTGGTAGAGGTGGTGCAGGATTCCCTACAGGAAAGAAATGGGCACTTGCAAGACCTAACAAAGCTGATCAGAAGTATGTAGCTTGTAATGCAGATGAAGGTGATCCAGGCGCATTCATGGATAGATCTATACTTGAAGGTGACCCACACTGTATTATAGAAGCTATGGCTATCGCAGGATATTCTATAGATGCAACCAAAGGTTTCATCTATGTCCGTGCTGAGTATCCTATAGCAGTTGATAGACTTAACATAGCAATTAATCAAGCAAGAGAGTATGGTTTACTTGGTAAAAATATTTTCGGAACAGGTTTTGAATTTGACATAGAACTTCGTCTTGGTGCTGGTGCATTCGTCTGTGGTGAAGAGACAGCACTCATGGCAAGTATCGAAGGAAAACGTGGTGAGCCTCACGCTCGTCCACCATTCCCAGCTGTTAAAGGACTTTTTGAGAAACCAACAGTTCTTAATAACGTTGAGACTTATGCCAATATCCCTAAGATCATAATGAAGGGATCTAAATGGTTTAGATCTATGGGAACTCCTACATCACCAGGAACTAAGGTTTTCGCACTTGGTGGCAAGGTCAACAATGTAGGACTTGTTGAAGTTCCTATGGGTATCACTCTTCGTGAAGTTATATACGATATCGGTGGTGGTATACCAGGTGGCAAGAAATTTAAGGCTGCTCAAACTGGTGGACCATCAGGCGGATGTATCTCAACTGAGAACCTTGATGTAAAGATAGATTACGATAACCTCCTTAAGATTGGATCTATGATGGGTTCAGGTGGTCTTATCGTTATGGATGAGACTGATTGTATGGTTGATATAGCTAAGTTCTATATGACATTCATAGCTGAAGAATCATGCGGCAAATGTACTCCATGCCGTATAGGTACTAAGAGAATGCTTGAGACTTTGGAGAGAATTACTGAAGGCAAGGGCGAAGAAAAAGATCTTGTTGAGTTAGAGGAACTTGCAGCATACATTAAAGACAATGCACTTTGTGGTCTTGGACAAACTGCTCCAAACCCAATCTTATCTACTATGAAGAACTTTAGAAAAGAGTATGAAGAACATATAAGAAATAAGAAGTGTACTGCTGGTGTATGTAAGAAACTCTTACAATATAAGATTGACCCAGATAAATGTAAGGGCTGCACACTTTGTGCAAGAAACTGCCCTGTAAATTGTATCTCAGGCGAGCTTAAGAAACCACATGTTATAGATCAAAGTAAATGTATCAAGTGCGGAACTTGCTTCACTAATTGTAAGTTCGGTGCTATATCAAAAGGATAGGAGGTGAAGGAGATGAAGAAAACTGTAAAAAAAGTTGCTAAGAAATCAAATAGCAAAATGCTCAACATTAAAATTAATGGTGTAGATTACAAAGCTCCTGCTGGCTCTACTATCCTAGAAGCATGTCGTGTTGCTGGTATAGAGATACCTACACTATGTTATCTTAAAGATCTAAATGAAATTGCAGCTTGTCGTGTATGTATGGTAGAAGTTAAGAACGCAAGATCACTCGTAGCTGCATGTGTATATCCTATAAATGAGGGTATAGAGATATTTACTAATAGTAAGAGAGTAGTTGAGTCAAGAAAGAAGACCATAGAGCTTATCCTCTCTAATCATAGGATGGACTGCTTATCTTGCGTTCGCTCAGGAAATTGTGAACTTCTTGCTCTTGCTCGTGCAAATGGTGTTGATGATACAAAATATCAAGGTGCTAAGACAGAGTCAAAGATAGATGATTCTGCAGTTCATCTTATAAGAGATAATTCTAAGTGTGTGCTTTGCCGTAGATGTATAGCAGCATGTACTAAGTTCCAATCAGTAGGTGTTATCGGAACCAACAACCGTGGATTTAAAACTATAGTAGGAAGTCATTTTGGATTGCCACTTGCTGATACTTCATGTGTACATTGTGGTCAATGTATCAATGTATGTCCAGTTGGTGCTCTCTATGAGAAGACTGAGGCAGATAAGGTACTTGATGCTATAAGAGATCCAGAGAAATTTGTTGTAGTCCAGACTGCTCCTGCAGTTCGTGCAACTATAGCAGAAGAGTTTGGTGCTCCTATCGGAACTAATGGTGAAGGTAAGATGGTTGCAGCACTTCGTCGCATTGGATTTGATAAAGTATTTGATACTGACTTTGCAGCTGACCTTACTATCATGGAAGAAGGAACAGAACTTATAGAGAGACTCAAATCTAAGAAGGCTGTCCTTCCTATGATTACATCATGTAGTCCAGGTTGGATCAAATTCATAGAGAACTACTATCCAGATCTATTACCACACGTATCTACTTGTAAGTCACCACAACAGATGTTTGGTGCTACACTTAAGACATATTATGCTGAGAAAGTTGCAAAAATTGATCCTAAGAAGATAGTTTCAGTATCAATTATGCCATGCACAGCTAAGAAGTTTGAGATCCATCGTGCGGACCAATCAGCAGCAGGCAAGGGTATACCAGATCTTGATTACACTATGACTACAAGGGAACTTGCTCGTATGATTAAGAAGCTTGGTATAGATTGGAATTCACTTCCAGAAGAAGAGTTTGATAGCCCTATGGGCACAGATACTGGTGCAGCAGTTATATTTGGTACATCTGGTGGTGTTATGGAAGCAGCACTTCGTACTGCAGCAGAGATCTTAGCTGGCAAGAAGATGAAATCACTTGATTATAAAGAAGTTCGTGGTATGAAAGGCATCAAAGAAGCTTCTTACACTGTAAAGAAAGGTTTGACTGTTAAAGTTGCAGTTGCATCTGGTACAGCCAATGCTCGAGTTCTTCTTGATGCTATAAGAGCTGGAAAAGCTGATTATCATTTTATAGAGATTATGTGTTGTCCTGGTGGATGTATCAATGGTGGTGGACAACCACAAGTATCAGGACATGTAAGAAATACTACGGATTACAGAGCAAAGCGTGCAGCAGTACTTTATAATCAAGACAAGAAGATGAAACTCCGTAAATCTCACGACAATCCAGATATCAAGAAACTTTATAAAGATTACTTCGGTAAGCCTGGTTCAGAGAAGGCACATCATGCACTTCATACATCATATGTAAAGAGAAGCTGGACTTAAACTGTAGGAGCGAAGCATGCGCCAACGTAGGGTGAGCGCCCGAGCGGAGCGACAAAGTGCCCTTGGGGTGCACTGCGAGCCCGATAAGTAGGGGCAATAAGCCCCTACTTTTTATTGTGTTTTTATGCTATTAAATTATCTAAGATTACACTAAATAAAAATCGAGAAACTTGGTATAATATAGAATAAACATTTAACTATGAACAATATTATTAAAAAGTTTATAGACACACATAGCCTCACTGTTGAAGAGTATGAGTCTCTTTTAGATAGTGTCAAAGATGGTGAGAAAGAGATATTGAGAAAAGAAGCAGTTAAACTTGCGACATCGGTGTATGGCAAAGATATTTTCGTAAGGGGTCTCATAGAATTTTCAAATTATTGCAAAAATGATTGCTATTATTGCGGAATAAGAAACGGCAATAAAAATTGTGACAGATATAGATTAACTAAAGATGAGATTTTTAAGTGCTGCGATGTAGGTTATGAACTTGGATATAGGACATTTGTCTTGCAGAGTGGTGAAGATTTATATTTTGATGATGATAAGATGGTAGAGATAATATCACATATCAGAAATAAATTCCCTGATTGTGCGATCACAATATCTATTGGTGAGAAGGAAAAAGAGACTTATAAGAAATATTTTGCTGCAGGTGCAAATAGATATTTGCTTAGACATGAGACAGCAAATAAAGAGTTATATGAGAAAATTCATCCTAAAGAGATGTCATATGATCATAGGATGAAGTGTTTGCAAGATTTAAGAGATATAGGCTATCAAGTTGGGGCAGGATATATGGTTGAGTGTCCTCATCAGACAAATCATGATCTTGCACTTGATTTAAAATTTATAGAAGAGTTTAAACCAGAGATGTGCGGTATAGGACCATTCATACCACATAAGGATACGATTTATAAAAATGAGAAGGCGGGAACTTTAGAGAAAACTTTGCTACTTCTTTCTATAACTAGAATTATACTTCCAAGAGTTTTGTTACCTGCAACTACTGCACTTGGAACAATTAACCCACTTGGAAGAGAAAAAGGAGTTGAACACGGGGCGAATGTCATCATGCCAAATTTATCACCAACTGAAGTTAGAAGTAAATATCTTCTATATGATAATAAGATCTGCATTGGTGATGAGGCTGCAGAGTGTAAAAATTGTATGAGTGCAAGAATGAGTAGGATAGGCTATCGACTTGTTATAGATAGAGGCGATTATAAGAAGGAATAATGACGAGAACAGAAATTAAAAAGTATATAAAGAATAGATATAAAGTTGATAGTGTAGCTTTATGGGAAGACACGCCAAGTTATATTGTATTTAGAAACGCTAAAAAGAAATGGTTTGGCATAATAATGGATGTCCCCTATAATAGAGTCTATAGAGGGTCGAAAGATGATAGGATTATAGACATTATGAATGTGAAACTTGATCCTGAACTTATATCATCAATAAAGGCAACAAGAGGTTTCGCTCCAGCGTATCATATGAACAAATCTCACTGGGTGAGCATAGAGATTGCTAAAGTAAGCGATAAGAAGATAAAGAATCTCATTGATATGAGCTTAGATAAGGTGGAAAAATAATAAATTATTAAGGGCAATATGATAAAAAATAAATATAATTAAGTGGTTTCAAAAAGTGAGGTAGTAATCATGAAATTTGAAACCGATTTGAGTAATCGTGAAATAATGAGCAGAAAGCTGCTCTTTTTTTATGTGTAAAAAAATGATTATAGTTTATGTTATGGTATAATTAAAATATGTATAAAACAAATGAAACTTTGAATATTATTTTAGATGCCTCTTTCTATTATATTTAAATGTAATGATTGGTATAGGCTTTAGAACCTCTTTTGATGACTACATAACACTTTATATAAATGTATGAGAAGTGGCGACACTTCTCTTTTTTTATTTTGTTTTATGTAGAAACAATAATTTTAGGAGGTTCTATTATGAACGAGAAATCTTTAAGTAACAAATTAAAGGAGTTCGAGGAGTATCTACTTTATGATGTAGAAAACAGTGATTATACTACCAAGAAGTATGTATCTGAAGCCAAGAAGTTTTTGATATGGCTATATGATGTAAAAAGTATGTCCATATCAAAAATTGATAAAAAGCTGATAGTTGAGTATAAATAGAAGAAGAATCTGTTATAGATGATGAAGAAGCAGAAGAAGATGAAAACGAAATTGATGAAATAGTAGGTGCTCTTATAGATAATGAATATATAGCAACTATCAGTGAATTAAATGCAGAAACCAACTTATTAAGTGTAGGTCGATTTGGTGCAGGCAACCATACAAGTACAGCAAGTCCATCAGTAGTAATAAATTCTACATATGATAGATATGAAATATATACAGGAGAGAATGCAGGGACGGTCAGAATATCCGACAATAATGGAACATATTATAACAATAATACAACAGTTAAAGTAATAAGAGATATGATAGACACACATAATAATAGTCCAATACTTCTAAAGCTTTCTAATGACGTGCAGTTTTTTGATTTTGACAATGCGAATGATAACTATATATTACTTCCTAATGGTTTTGTAGAAGATTTGGTAGCGAGAGAGAGTGGCAATGGATATCTTAATCCACAAGGAATAAATGCACTTGATCATATAAAAGTTGATTTAACATTTAATAGCACAGATCTCGGAAAGTATGATTTATTTGAATACGGAGTCCTTTATTATTTAAGTTGTTATGAGGGAGTGCTTGGCGAATATTATTACTATGATCCTAATACAACAGATATAGATAGAGCTGCCACATTTTATGTAAACAACAGAATAATGGATAGAACTTATAATATAGTATCAGAATATTATTATAAAAGCCCAACAGGAGAAAGTTTAAGTTTCAAACCAACATGGCTCATAAATAGTGATAGTCTTACAGGTAGTAATAAGGAAGCATATGCAAAGCAATGGGTCAACTTCCCATACTTTCTTATTAAAACTGGAGAAAAATATTGGAACCTTCGTGACAGTATAGAGCAGAGTACATACCTTGCTGAATATGCCGAAGGCTATTATGAGCAGTATTTAACTGAAGCACCATATGGCAATGTTGCAGAGAGACTTGTAGTTCTTGATGATATTTATAAATCCGAAGCTGATTTATTAAATGATAATACAAGCACGGTAGCAGTTCATCCATATGTAAAAAGCAGCGCTATAGAGATAAGTGGTAATTTCAGAGCTGATACAATAAATGAAGAAAACAAATTAAAATCTGGTGGAATGCTACCATATGATACATATGCAGTAATAAACTTAAATGTTACAGAAAGAAGAGCGAAATCAATACAAGTATATCTCAATGGAGAGAAACTCATAAGTAATAATAATCGTGGGCTATATACTCTTACTAATGGTAAATGCCAAATAAGAATAGATGGTTCTAAACTCCTTGATGAAGAGAATAGTAGAAATGTTATAAGTTTTATAGCAATAGATGAAACTGGTAATTATGTAACTGATTCACAAGGAAGAATCATAAATAGCTATATAAGCCTTATAAGAAGTACTACTATAAATAGACAAGCATATACTATAAGTTTTAATACTAATGGTGGAAGTAGTCTAAATAGTGTAAGCGTAGAAGAAGGAAATATACTAAGTCTTCCAAGTAATCCAAGTAAGCAAAATAAGAACTTTTTAGGTTGGTATAATGACACGAGATTCCAAGATAAATTTGATACAAATGAGTATATAACAAGAAGTAAGATGCTATATGCTCTTTGGGGAGACATAGTTACAGTTCCAAGTAGTGGTGGATACCGTGGAGGTGGCGGTGGCGGCGGCGGCGGAGGAGGCGGTGGCGGTGGTGGAGCAGTAGCAGGTGGAACTATATCGCAAGAAGCCATGGGCAATATATTACAACAAATTCTCCCAAGTACAACTCAAAGTGGACTATTAAATGTATCTGGGGCATCAGGTGGTAGTTGGGTACAAGCAGGGAAATCGAAGAGATATCAAGACGTAAATGGAGAGATATATAAGAATAGATGGGCCAACATAGCAAATAGCAGTGGAAGCTCAGACTGGTATAGATTTGATGCAGAGGGTTATGTGACTATAGGATTTTATAATGAGAATGGGAAAGTATTTTATTTTGATATAGGCGATCAAAATAAAAATGATTTAGGCAAGATGGCCACAGGATGGAAACTAATAAAGAACATAGATGGTAAATATTATTTTTATTACTTTAATGAGAGTGGCATAGGCGAGATAAAAGGTGCATTACTCACGAATGGAACAACCAAGGATGGAGCCACAGTTGATTCATATGGCAGATGGGTGGTAAGTGGGGTACCACAGACATTTAGTATATCATAAGGAAATAAAGTTAAGGGCAATGAAAGTTCCAAGGAAAATATTAAGTATATTTTTAGTGTTAATATTTGTAGTTGAGAGTGCAATCACATATGTTGAGGCACGAGATTTTAAGCTTGCATATATTTACTTGATGGATGCGATAGAAGATATGGAGTATGCTGAGAGAGAAAGTGTTTATATAGAAGAACACTTATCTTTCCTTGCTGAAGATGAGAAAAACACAGAAGATAGTGGGATTTTAGATAGTGAAAGTATAGACCAAGAAAGCACATTACCATCTGATGAAAACACTGAAGATTTAGAAATTAATCCAACAAATTATGAAGATGAAGAACTTGAAGAAGATATTGAAAATGAAAACATAGCCACACAATCAGAAATTGATGAAAATACTGAAGATTTAAAAGATGAAGAAGAGAGTGATAGCGAGAATGTACTTAATGATATTGCAAATACATCTGAAATATCAAATAATGATGAAGATGAAGAAAATGCAATTATAGAAAACACTGACCTTATTGCTACACAACCTAATATTGATATAATACTTGATAATATAGAGATTGCGACATTATCAGAATTACACATATTGGAAGAAACTAATCTATTTGGCACTGGACCATTAGGTGCAGGACAAGAATTATTTACTTTACCAATAAGTAGTAGCCAATTTTCATTAAAAGCAGTAACGAAGAAGAGTGTAAGGGGAGGACAGACTTGTGTAGGAGTTATGGTATGTGGACTTATGCAGACACCATCTGCGACGACAGGAACAGATACTTTTTCTAGCACCATTTGTAATCATCAAGATAGACATGAGGCAGTATTCAAATTATATAAAGAAAGACTTGACCCAGATGATCCATCTGACACAGAAGACATTTATGTAGGAACAACAATAACTACGACACCTACTCTAAGTATGCAATATCCTGATTATAGTGGTTATGGAACGTATACTGAAAATAAAACTTATAATTTACAAACGAGCATAATAGGAGTAAATAGCCCATTACAAGTAGATACATTTTATCATATAACTGAAAAAGCATCAGGCTGTGCAGGTTATACAACTGAAGAAGTAGATTTGCCAGATGACTATGTTGGACCACCTGTAAAACCAATAGGAAAACATACTGGTGGAAAAGTTTATGATCATTCAATGGAAAACAATATTGATGATAGTTTCTTTGTATTGTATAAAGTAAAATACGGTGATAACTTTGAGAGAATAGCAGCATATTATGGCTATGATGATGTAAGTGAATTAGCAAATGATAATCATATGATACCACAAGGTGCATCACAAAAGTATATGTGCTACGAAGGAGACATATTATTCATAAGATATCCTGATATAGAAGTTATAAATAAGCCATTTGAAAATAATTTATCTCCACTTGAACTTGCTGCATTTAAAGCAGTAGATTTTTTGCTTGGATATGAAGCAGCACAATGTGCCTTTTATGGCGAACCAATAAATATGTCTACAGGAGACTTCTACTTGGAACATACTGATTTTACCATACCAGAACTTGATAAAGAATTTAAGTTTAGCAGGTCATATAATTCTATTGGAAGTATAATAAGATCAGATTTTGGATATGGTTTCAACAGTATAGTAAATGATAGACTTATGGTAGAGTCAGGTGGAACAGTAATGCATTTTAGAGCAGACGGAGGAGGAGAAACATATAGGACTAATAGAGATGGAACATATACTGCAAACTCAGGACATAACATACTAAAAGCTGTAAAAGATGAGAGTGGAAGTTCATATGATGACTATGATGATAGTGGAGATACAACCGACTTACCTGAAGATGATGAGGGATTAAGTGTAGGTGGGGCTAACTATTGGATGCTTTATTATGAAGATGGAAGTATAGCAAAATATAGTGGCTATGGAACACTACTCAGCAAAACTGACAAGAAAGGATTAACATATACTTATAGCTATGATAATAAATATAGAGTGACAAGTATAACTCTACCAAGTGGAGTAAGTGTTAGATTTACATATAATAGTGATAATCTTATAAATAAAGTCACATTACCTGATGGTACATTCATCACTTATGAGTACGACTCTTATAAAAATTTAATAAAAGTTAAAGATGCAGAAAATAGAGAAACAACATATAAATATGATGATAATGGAGTTGATCCTGCAAAACACCTTATGACATCGTGGTATGATGCAGACAACATTAGACAAGTCTTAAATACTTATGATAGCAGTAATAGAGTCATAAAGCAGATAGATGGAAATGGTAATGAATCAACTATAAGATATGAAAGTAGTAGAACAGTAGTAACTGACAATGAAGGAAATGAGATAATATATAATCTTGATGAAAAGAAAAGAACCAAAGAACAGCTATTTGGAGCAAGTGCCACAGAATCCGAGTATTCAAAAAGTTTTAGTGAACTTGGGAAAATCAATACTGAAGTTGATGGCAATGGTGTAACCACTACTTATACATATGATGCTAATGGTAATGTTTTGATTGAAGAAAAATCTGATGGAACATATACTATAAGCAAGTCATATACTTATGATAGCTATAATAACAAAACATCAGAGACAGATTATAATGGCAATACAACTACATTTGAATATGATGCAAGAAACAATTTAACGAAGATAACCGATGCACTTGGGAATACGGAAGAGATGACATATGATAGTTTATCAAGACTTATAAGCAAAAAAGATAAAAAGGGAAATATAACAAGGTATAGATATACTGGAAATAATCCAAAACCATCCGAGATTGAAGATGCTAAGCATAATATCACAAGCTTCACATATGATGGAATGAGAAGACAAACAAGCGAGACCGATGCACTCGGAAATGTAAGTAGCATTGAATATGACAACACAGGCAGAAAACTAAAAGAAAAAGATAAAAGGGGAAACGAAACCACATATACTTATAGTGCCCGTGGAGTAGTTTCTTCTATAAAAGATAGAGAAGATAATGTATCTACATTTACATATGATAATGTGGGTAATATTTTAAGTGGAACGGATGGAGAAAGCAATACTTTAACATACGAATATGATAAAAATTACAATAAAATTCTCGAGAAAAACCTACCAAATTTAACAAAAATGGTATATAATGATAAAGGTCAGGTTATAGAAGAAATAGATGCACTAAATAATAGTAAAACTTATACACTTGACGGCATAGGTAATATTATTAAGGAAATAGATAGAAATGGCAATGAGATAAATTACAGATATAATAATGTCTTAAACAAAATCATAGAAAAGACTGATGGCAATGGCAAGATTACAAGATATGATTATGACAATAATGGCAATTTACTAAAAGAAACAAAACCTGATAATAGTGAAATAAACTATGAATATGATGCATTAAATCAATTAATAAAGGTTACAAATGAAGCAGGCACTGAGACAAACTTCATTTATGATGCTAATGGAAATATAATAAAGAAAGAGATAGATGATAGGGCAACTGAATATACATATGATGTCGTTGATAACTTAACTGAAGAAAAGAGTCCGCTTGGATATGTCAATAAATTAGAGTATGATGCTATAGGTAACATAGTAAAATTAACTGATGAGAACAATTATACTATAGAATATACCTACGATGAAAATAGCAACATAACAAAAATTAAAGATGCCGAGAACCATATTGAAGAATATACTTATAATAAAGAAAACAAGAAATTAACTTATAAAGATAAAAATGGCAATATTACAAGATTTACTTATGATAGAGCAGGTAGAGTAGTCGAGAAGATAAATGCTTTAAATGAAAAAGAAAAGCTTGAATATGATTCAAATGACAACATAATTAAAAATATAATTTATAATTCAGACGGGTCGATATTTAGTGAAACAAATAGGACTTATAATGCACTTAATAAATTAATAGAAGAAGTAGATGCAGAAAACTATACTACAACTTATACATATGACAACAATGAAAATATCACATCAATAACAAATAAAAATGGTGACACTAAAATATTCACTTATGATGCAAGTAACAATGTAATTAAGTCAGTAGATGAGATGGGACTAACCACAGAGTATGAATACGATGATAATTATAATATAATAAAAGTCAGTGATAATTCTGATTCTACACTTGATACAAATGGTGCAATCGTAGGGGGAAAACAGTCCAGCGGACTGTTTTCCACTGCGAGCCCTATTGAGCTAAGAGAATACGACCGTCTTGGTAACCTAACTAAGCTAACCGATGCCATAGGCCGAGAGGAAGTATATGAGTATAACATTTTTGGAGAACAGATAAAGAAAGTAGAGAAAGATGGTGCTACAACTAATTATACATATGATAAAAACGGAAACCTTATAAAAATTGTCAGACCTGATAGCCAAGAATTATTATATACTTACGATAAACACAATAAGCTTATAAAAACCAAACTAAATGATGTAGTCTATGAATATACCTATGATAAGAACTATAACATAGTTGAAGAGAAGAACCCACTTGGAAACATTGCAACTTATACATACGACAACAATGGCAATGTGGTAGAAGTAAAAGATGAAGAGAATAATATCACAAAAAATGAATACGATTCTTTAGATAGAATGGTAAAACAAACTGATGCAAGAAATAACAATGTCGAATTGAAGTATGACAGAAACAATAACATAATTGAAGTAAAAACTGCAGAAAATATAGTAAATAAATATGAATATGACAAGGAAAGAAGGCTTATAAAAGAAATAGATGGCGAGAACCACTTCATTGAGTACGAATATGACGGACTTGGCAATATACTAAAGAAAACAACCGAAAGTAATGAGATAACAACCTATACATATGATAAACACAATGTAATGACATCAATGACCGATTCTCTTAATAATACTGAAACTTATGAAACAAATCTCAATAAGCAAGTATTAAAAAAGATACAAAAAGACGGCACTATCTATAAGTATAATTATGATAGAGCAAAAAGACTAACAAGTACCATAGACCCAATGAATTATAGAATAAACTTCACTTATTCTGATGGCGATGACATAATAAAAACCACAGACACCTTAGGTCGTCAAGTGAACTATGAGTATGATATACTTCATAATCTAACTAAACAAACTGTCGGGACTAGTGGAAGTGTAGGGGCGAGCACTGCGAGCCCACTTACTACAGAGCTATGGGACTACGACACATATGGCAATGTAATAAGACACATTGATAAGAGAGAGAAGATAGAAAAATTCACTTATGATTTAACTGATAACCTTATAAGCCATAAAGATAAGAATGGCAACACAACTAATTATACATATGATAGAGTAGGCAATATTAAAGAAGTAAAAGAACCAAATGGAGCAAAAACTCTCTATGATTATGATGCCAATTATAATAGAATAAGAGTCACAAATCCAAGAGGCAAATCAGCAAATTACACTTTTGATAGAGATAATAGACTCATATCCGAAACTGACCCAAATGGCAACACAAAAACATATAATTACAACAATAATAACAACCTTTCAAAGATAACTACAGCTCTTGGCAATATCCAAAAGTACGAGTATGATACTGACAATAATTTAATTAAAGAAATCGATCCAAGAAATAAAACAAAAAATTATACTTATGATAAACTAAATAGATTAACAAAGACCACAAGTGAATTAAACAATACTGCAATATTCACTTACGATATAGTAGATAATGTCAAAGGCATAAAAGATCCCAAAGGCACAAACACAGTATTTGACTATAACGATGTAGGTAAAGTAGTCCAGGAAAGGTCTATAGACAACACAATAAGAACATATAACTATGATAGGGCAGGAAGACTAATCTCAAAAATCAATAAAGACCAATCAAAGATTGCTTATGATTACGATGCTAATGACAATTTAATCAAAAAGTACTATCTTGACTTACATAACCAACAAACCGATGATAGTATAGTCTATAGCTATAATGGAGAGAATCAAAGACTTGGGATGAATGATAAGAGTGGTTTATCACGAACACTTTATGACAATAACGGCAATCTTATATTTAGCACATCTAACAGTGATAAAGATATAGTAAAATATGACTACGATGAGAATGATAGACTAATAAAGATAACATATCCAACCCATGCAAAAGTTAGATACACATATGATGCTAATGGGAATATCAAAACAGTCATTGATAAGGATGGACTTAAAACTACTTATACTTATGATGATAATGACAATGAAGTTATTAGAACTACAGGACTTATAGAAACCAATAAAAGATATGATGCAGACAATAGGTTAATTCGCATAAAGAATGAACATAGGTTCACAGGCGAGTTAATAGATGAGTACTCATATAGATATGATGCAAACAATAATATCATTGAAGAAATAAAGAGAGAACCATACAAGAAAAAAGTAAGTTTACTTGATATTGATGCCATTGAAGAAACTGATAGAACCATAAGAGTTACTAAACAAACTTTCACTTATGATGATGAAAATAAACTAATAGATGCAAGAGTAGAGCGACTTGGCATGAAGGTTTTATCAGAACCATCAGTGACTACATACCACTATGAGTATGATGAGAATGGCAATAGAACTCTTGTGGATATAAAAGATGATGGTCTTACTTTAGAATCAACTGTCTATACTTACGATAGACTTAATAGAATGGTTCGTAGCAGAGAGGTGACAGCTAATGGATTGTACATCTATGAGTATTCATATGACATAAATGGAAATCTCATCAGCGAAGATAGACATAGATCATACGAATTAAACACAAATCAGTATACAAATATTCGTAGATATGAATATACAAAAGATAATAAATTAGAAGCAGTATATAGTGGCAATACTCTACTTGTAGCATACACTTATGATGGAGATGGATTGATTACAAGTTCACTTGATAGAGATTTGGATTTGAATCAAAATCTTAACATTAACGATAGAGCATATCTTAATTCACTAACTCAAAATCAAAGACAACTTATAAATAAAGTATCAACCACGGATAGCATACTTTATGAACTAACAGAGTATGTAACAGATAGGAACCAAGCTTATACTCAAACTTTGATGGAGAGAGATGGTACAGGTCAACTATCAACCATATATACTTATGGCAATCAAAGAATTAATAGTGAAAGCTATAATAATTTAACGGGTATCTACACATATGATGGAAGAGGTTCGGTATCTGCAGTTATAGGTGGCTATGGAGACTTTAGAGCTACATACTGGTATGATGGATTAGGTAATGTAAAATCACAAACTCATGGATACGGTGCCTTTGGTAGTGGGAAGAAGTATTATGGCTACAATGCTGAGCAATATAATCCTGTAACAGGAAATCAGAACTTAAGAGCAAGACAAGTAAACATCCGCAGACAGAGATTTTTAAGTGAAGATACGTATATAGGTAATAAGACAGATACTTTATCAATTAACAGATACATCTATGCAAGAAATAATCCACTAAAGTATTTAGACCCAAGTGGGTATGGTTATGTGTATGCGATATGGCTTTTAAATGAAAATGGGGCGCAGGCTTGGAAGTTGCCAATTTATGCCGGTCATGCAGCCTTAATATTAGCCGAAGACAATGGACAAGGTGAGTTCTATAGTTATGTTGGCGATAATACAAGGGTTAATGAAGCAGCATTGGGAACTAATTTAGATGGTTATTTGACAACAGTTGTTGATAGATATGGAGAAGCTTCAAAATTTGATTTAAATGCTTTTTTTACAGGTGATGGATATAAAGATAATATTGGTGTTATAAACAAAATAGATACCATTGGTAATCCAAATAGCTTTGCTGTATTTAATAATGAAACTGGGAAATATAGTTTTTCAAAGGATAAATATACATATGGAATTTTAATACCTATTACGAATCAAGAAGGTGTGGCTATGCATAATGAAGCACTTGCTATCAGAGCAAATCCAAGTTACTACAATTTATATTACCATAATTGCAATCAAGTTGTTCAGCAAATATTATCAATGGGAGGAAAAAACTTTGATTCAAGCGAAGGATTTGACTTAAACACTATGCCGAATATAGTAAGAAATCAAATTGTTAATGCTATAAATATTTATACATTTAATCAAACAATTGATTATACAAAATATAAAGATTGGAAATATGGAACAATAGAAGAATTAAGTAGGTATATAATAGGGTGTTATAAATGATAATGATTAGACGTATTTTAAAAATAATTATTAAACTCTTTATAAGAGCCTTTGTTATAATAGGAATAATAAATGCGCTATTGGTGAGTCTAGCTATGATGTATTTATCTATTGGGTTTTCCCTAGGTGGGAAAGTCAGTCTAGTAATTATATATATATTAATAATAGTTTTTATTGTTGCATTTGCAAATTTTAAGCTAAAAAAGTAAAATTGCTATGTTAATGTGGTTTAAGTTAATTTCGGAGTGCTTTGATCAAATATGCTTAATTTCATTAATTTCGCTTGTGTACACAATTTATAAGATTAATCCATATAAAGATTATGGGTTTGTTTCATTTGAGAAGCTTAAAAAGTATTACAAAAATACTAATGAAAAGAAATTTATGTTACAATATAAAGTTTTTTGGCTGTTAATAGCATTGTTTTTTATGTTTATATTTAGTATATTATTAATTTATTTAACAAGATGGACAGAGATATAATTTCATTAAAAATAGATAATATAGTTACGGTATTCTCTTCTTATAAATTTTAAAAGTTTTGATATAGTTTGAATACACTAAAGACAATAAGTTAGAAGCAGTATATAGTGGTAGCACATTATTAGTTGCTTATACATATGACGGAGATGGATTAATTACATCCACCTTAGATAGGGATTTAGACTTAAATCAAAATCTTAACATTAACGATAGAGCATATCTCAATTCATTAACTCAAAATCAAAGACAACTTATAAATAAAGTATCAACCACGGATAGCATACTCTACGAGCTTACTGAATATGTAACTGACAGGAACCAAACTTATACTCAGACATTGATGGAACGAGATGGTACTGGTCAACTATCAACCATATATACTTATGGCAATCAAAGAATTAATAGTGAAAGCTATAATAATTTAACAGGTATTTATACATATGACGGCCGTGGAAGTGTATCAGCAGTCATTGGTGGATATGGGGATTTCCGTGCATCTTACTGGTATGACGGGCTTGGTAATGTAAAAAGTCAGATTCATGGATATGGTGCATTTGGTAGTGGGAAGAAGTATTATGGCTACAATGCTGAGCAATATAACCCAGTAACCGGAAATCAGAACCTTAGAAATAGACAAGTAAATATAAGAAGACAGAGATTTTTGACAGAAGACACATATATAGGCGATAAAACCGATACATTGAGTATTAATCGCTATATTTATGGCAATGATAACCCATTAAAATATAAAGATCCAAGTGGCAATAGTGTTTTAGCCCCTTTTGAAATTATTTCAAATGCTGGAATTTGGTTAGCAGATAAGAATATCACAAAAGGTGGCGGGGGAGTAGCTGGTTTTGTACAAGAGAACGAATCTGCTATTAGAAGTGTAATGCAACGTGCGTCTGGCATGAGTAGTCGAATACAAGGCTGTTCTGACAATTATGGTGGAACGACAATAGATGTATTGAATAATGCTACATTTTTAACTGGTGGTCTTTTTGGATTTAGAACCATTAACGATGCAAATAACAACACTATAATAACAACAAATTATTGGACAATACATGGATTGGCTGGATATGCGAATATATATGATGAAGTATTCCATAATTTTACACTTACTGATAATGATAAAATTTATATTGGCAATGAGTATACAATATGGATGTGGAAAGGAGATTACTGGAATCTTGGAGCAGGTGGAGAGATAGGCATCTATAATGGAACAGGTGAGGCAGTATCTACAACTATGAGTGACAATTTAGGGATTAGCATAACAATGGAAATTACAGATAAAAATGGAAATAGCATAGTTAATATGAAAAAAGAAAAGACATGGATAGATAATATACTAGGAACTGACCCAAATACAAATTGGTGGTTAACTGGTTGGAATCCTAATGCTCAAGGGTTAACAGATGAGGACTTGACAGTAACTGGTGTGCTAGATTTTAGTAAGGACGATAGAACGCAGAAAATGTACGATGATTTGATAAAAACAGCTCAAACAGAAACAGATAGTAAAATAGAACCAATGGGAAATCATAAGATAAGAATTGTGTGGTAATATATGTTAAGCAGTAAATATCATATGAACAAATTTGTATTATTATTTGTTTTATTGCTTCTAATAGTTTTTTTATACTCTTGTAATAGTACAATTTTTAAATACAAAATTGAAATTGCTGAAATTGATTCTAAAATTGAATTTACATATCAAATAGAAACAGAGATAATTAGATGTTTAAATCATAATGATAGACAAGGCATTAATGATTTGTTTTGTGCTAAAATAAAAAATACAGATTATTTAAAAAAACAAATAGATTTCGTTTTTGATTATATTTATATGAGTGGTGGATTGAATATTGACAATCCTAATTGGCAAAATAGTGGTGAACATAGTTCGCAAAAATACGGCAAAAAAACAGTATTGTTTTATGGACGTAAAATCGGAGGGGGAATTGTTATTAACAACAAAGAGTATGAATTGCACTATGGAGCATACAATATTCTAAAGGGACACAAGGAATACGAAGGGGTAAACTTTATATATTTCACAGAGGTATGGCCTGATGTAAGTCTTGAAATTGCTGAAGAAAGAGCTAATAAATTGGCAGTCACTGGAAATAATGGGGACGGACCTCATTATTTTTTTCACAAAAAAGGCATAAATTATGTTATAATATTAATATGCCAAGGCACAGTAGAGTAAAATCAAAAACAAATATTTATCATGTAATGAGTAGAGCGTTAAATAAACAATTGCTTTTTGATGAAGAAATTGATTATATAAGGTATCTACAGATATTAAATAATGTAAAAAAAGAGTTTGGCTTAATAATTTATGCATATTGTCTTATGTCAAACCATGTTCATATTGTTTTAAAAGATTCTAAGAATGAGTTATCTAAAGCAATTAGAAGATTAAATTCTATATATGCTATGTATTATAATAAGAAAAATATAAGAACAGGATATGTTTTTAGTGATAGATTTAAAAGTGAGTCCATTGAAACAAAAGAATATCTGCTGACATGTATAAGATATGTACATCGAAACCCTGTCAAAGCTGGAATCTGCAAAAGGGCAAATCAATATAAGTTTACATCTATACATGCATATAAAAGTGAATCTGGGAATTATTTAAAACTGGTAAATGTTAGACCAGTGTTAAAATTGTTTAATAATGGTGACTTTTTGAAGTGGAATGATGAAGAGAGTGATGAGCAATGCATGGATATTACGTTTAATAAATTAAGCGATGCTGAAGTGATAAGAGAATTATTAAATATTGCAAAATTAAAGAAAATAAATGATTTTAGAAAATTAGATGAACCAGTTAAGATGATAATGATTTTGAAAATGATAGATAGAGGAATACCAATGATGCAACTCAGTAGAATTACAGGTATCTATTATAGTAAAATACAGAAACTAAAAAAAGGACAAAATGGTAAAATTGTTGGTCTGACATACTTTAATTAAATGTGTCTAAATTGTGAAAAAAATAATGAGGTCCGTCCCCATTATTTAGTTGCTTATTCTTAGAAAAAAACGGCTATATATATTGTGGACAGATCATAGTTGCTGATGGGACTTATAGAGTCGCCTATCAGAAGATAATTACTCCACATCTGGCTCTATGATTCCAAAGCCACCATCGCCTCTTTTATAAGCTACACATATTTTGCCATTAGTATTTTCATATATAAAGAAAGAGTGACCAATCATATCAAGTTGCATACAAGCTTCTTCTTCATCCATAGGTTTAAGCAGCATCTGTTTTTTCTTAACTATCTTTATCTCAGCAGTTTCTTCTTCAACTTTTTCTTCACTAAAATCACCACTTGACATATTTTTCATTATATTGTGAATCTTATTATCATGGATTTTAGTACGATATTTCCTTATCTGTCTTTCTAATTTGTCAACTGCAGTGTCAATTGATGCGAAAAGATTATCTTGGCATTCAGATACACGAAGAAGTGTGCCACGGACTGGAATGTTGATCTCGGCTACATCGCCGATTTTTTCTTTCTTTAAAGTTGCTGTAGCAGTAGTCTCGTTTGTGAAAAATTTGTCGAGTTTAGAAAGTTTGTCTTCGACCCTCTTCTTGATGGCATCTGTGAGTTCAATGTTTTTACCAGTGATTATAACTTTCATATTCGCGCCTCCTATATATATTATTCATGTCAACTCGTCTCTTCTTATTATATATTAATTATAGCATATATAATTATTTTATGCTATAATTACAATAATAATATAGTTTAGTTATTGATTTGGTAAACAGAGCTTTTATTTAATATATAATAAGGAGAACGATATGGCATTATTAGATGAGTGGCACGAACTAGCCTATAATACCACAGACCCCAAGGCAACGAAGAAAGTCTGGGATAAGTATTTTGCTGAGGAAAAAGAAATTTACAAAAAACTTCTTAGTGAAGTGGATAAGGAAGTCGTGGGAACTGTTGAAGAACTCGCGGGAACTTACGGTATGGACATTAATTATTTTGTAGGTTTTCTTGAGGGAATAAATGAATCTATAGCAAAACCTAATCCTATAGAAAAATTAAAGGAAAACACCAAAGTTAGGATAAAGATAGTTCCAGAAGATCTTTATTATAATATGGTTAAAGCTAAAGCAAATTGGTTATATGAACTTCCTGAGTGGGATAATATCTTGTCTAAGGAAAAAAGGCAAGAACTTTATAAGAATTGTAAGGCTGAACAGATAGTGAAAAGGGATGTACCTAAGGTATATCCTAACGACCCATGTCCATGTGGCAGTGGCAAGAAATATAAGAAGTGTTGTGGTAAGGCATCATAGCACTTAGTGGAGAAAGAAATGAAGATATTGATTTTAAATGAAAAAGAAATGAGAAGCATCATGAATATGAGATCTGCCATAGAAGCAGTTAAAGAGGCTGCGAGTGCTTATTCGAATGGCAAGACCAATATACCACTTCGTGCAAATCTCAACGTAAAAGAATATAATGGCAATAGCCTTTATATGTATGGTTATGTGCCAGACTGTAAGGCACTTGGAGTAAAACTCGTATCTGTTTATCCAGATAATCCTAAGATTGGAGTTAGTGCTTGTCCAGCAACCGTAATACTTGAAAATGCAAAGACTGGTGAAGTGAGTTCTGTAATGGATGGAACTTATCTTACCCGCCTTCGTACTGGCGCTCTTAGTGGTGCAGCAACTGAACTCTTATCAAGGAAAGATTCTAAAATATTTGCACTTATTGGCACGGGCGGTCAAGCAGAATCACAACTTGAGGCTGTGCTTGCAGTTCGAGATATAGAAGAAGTTAGAGTGTATAGTAGAAACTTTGAAAATGTAGAAAAATTTGTAGCAAAAGCGAGCGCTGGAAAATCACAAAAGTTCATCGCATGTAAGTCATCGAATGAAGCGATAGATGGAGCAGATATAATTACTGCAGTTACTGTTTCTAATGATCCTGTCTTTGATGGAAAGAAAGTGAAGAGGGGTTGCCATATCAATGGTGTCGGTTCTTATACACCAGAGATGTCAGAGATTGATGAGAATATAGTTCTTAATGCTGGTAAGATTATAGTAGATACTATGGAAGGAACAATAAGCGAGACTGGTGATTTCTTGAAGCCTATGGCTAAAGGTACTTTTAAAAAAGAGATGATTACAGGTGAGCTTGGTGATCTTGTAAATGGTAAATGCAAAGGCAGAGAGAGCGAAGACGAACTTACTTTTTTTGAGACCACAGGTTCTGCAGTATACGACCTTGTGACAGGCCAGAAGATGTATGAGATGGCATTAGAGAAGAAACTTGGCAAAGAAATAGAGATTGCGTGAGTTTTTTGTGTTGAAAATGGCATAAATATGTGATAGAATAAGATAAAAATATTATCGTTTTAAAAGGGCTCGCGTAGCTCGCCCTTACGGTTAAATATGGAGAAAAAATATGGCAAAAATTAAGAGAAAAATGAAAACCATGGATGGAAATGAGGCTGCTGCTCACGCATCGTATGCTTTTACTGAAGTAGCTGCAATCTATCCTATAACTCCATCATCAGTTATGGCTGAACATACTGATGAATGGGCAACAGAAGGAAGAAAGAATCTTTTTGGTGAGACAGTACAAGTTAAAGAGATGCAATCAGAAGCGGGTGCAGCAGGTGCTGTACACGGATCACTTTCTGCAGGTGCACTCACTACTACTTATACTGCATCACAAGGTCTACTTCTTATGATACCTAACCTATATAAGATAGCAGGTGAAGGATTGCCAGGAGTATTCAACGTATCTGCAAGAGCTATTGCATCACACGCACTTTCAATCTTTGGTGACCATAGTGATGTATATGCTTGCCGTCAAACAGGTGTGTGTATGCTTGCATCAGGATCAGTGCAAGAAGTTATGGACTTAACTCCTGTAGCACATCTATCAGCTATAAAAGGAAAACTTCCTTTTATCAATTTCTTTGATGGATTTAGAACATCTCACGAGATACAAAAGGTTGAGACTTGGGCAGATAAAGACCTAAAATCTCTACTTGATATGAAGGCAGTAAGAGAGTTTAAAGATAGTGCAATGAATCCTAATCATCCAGAGCAGAGAGGATCAGCACAAAACCCAGATATCTTCTTTCAAGCAAGAGAAGCAAGTAATGGAAATTATAACAATATGCCTAAGATTGTTGAGGGTTATATGGATGCTGTCAACAAGATGCTTGGTACCAATTATAAACTTTTCAGTTATTATGGTGATAAATCTGCCAATCATGTAATCATAGCTATGGGATCTGTATGCCAAACTATAGAAGAGTATATCGATTATATGAACAAAAAGAAGAAAACTAAAATCGGAGTAGTTGAAGTTCATTTATATAGACCATTTTCTAAAGAGCATCTCTTAAAAGCACTTCCAAGCACTGTTAAGACTATAACTGTGCTTGATAGAACTAAAGAACCTGGTTCATTTGGTGAACCACTTTATCTTGATGTAGTTGCTGCGCTTAAAGGAACAAAGTTTGAAAAAGTAACTGTGCTTGGTGGTAGATATGGACTTGGTTCTAAGAATACTACACCAGAGCAGATAGCAGCTGTATATGATAATAAAAAGATAAATGGTTTTACTATAGGTATCAATGATGATGTAACAAAACTTTCTCTTAAAGAAGGAAAGCCATTTAATTCTACTCCAGAAGGAACAACTTGCTGTAAGTTCTGGGGTCTCGGATCTGATGGAACAGTGGGTGCCAATAAGAACTCTATAAAGATAATTGGTGACAATACTGATATGTATGTGCAAGCATATTTTGATTATGATTCTAAAAAATCAGGTGGTGTTACTACATCTCACTTAAGATTCGGAAAGAAACCAATCAAGTCAACTTATCTTATCACTAAGGCAGATTTTGTTGCTTGTCATAAGGCTTCTTATCTTGAGAGTTATAATATGGTAGAAGACCTAGTTGATGGTGGTACATTCTTATTAAACTGTGATTGGGACGAGAAAGCACTTGAGAAAAATATCCCTGACCATGTAAAGAAATATATCGCAACACACAAGATTAATTTCTATACTATTGACGGCGTTAAGATTGGTATAGAGACCGGTATGGGACCGACTCGTATCAATACTATCCTCCAATCAGCATTCTTCAAACTTGCTAATATAATCCCTGAGAAAAAGGCGATTGAGTATATGAAGGCGGCTGCTAAGGCAACTTATGGCAGAAAGGGCGAAGATGTAGTTAAGAAAAACTGTGATGCTATAGATGCTGGAGCACTTAGCATAGTTAAGGTTAAAGTGCCAGCTTCATGGAAGAATATCGCTGTTAAAGATAGGAGAGGGGCTTCTGTTAAGGGGGATAAGGCTACAGTTAAATTTGTAGAAACTATACAAAAAGCTGTTAATAATAGAAGAGGTGATGACCTCCCTGTATCTGCATTTAAGGACTATGTATATGGCAATACTCCATCAGGTACATCTCAATACGAGAAACGTGGTATAGCAGTTAAAGTTCCTACTTGGCATAAAGATAATTGTATAGAGTGTAATTTCTGTTCACTTGTATGCCCACATGCTGCAATTAGACCTATCGCGCTTACAGAAAAAGAAGCTAAGGATATGCCAAAAGGCATGAATGCAAAAGACTTAAATGGTATGGAGAAATATAAGTTCTCTATAGTGACCAGTGTCATGGACTGTACAGGTTGTGGAGTGTGTGCTGATACTTGCCCAGGCATCAAAGGTGAGAAGGCTCTCGTTATGAAAGACCTTGCAGATGCTATGGATGTGCAGAAGTATTTCGATTATGCAGTAAAACTTCCTGATAAAGATGAAGTAGTAGAAAAATATGGTGAAGGTACAGTGAAAGGTTCTCAATTTAAGAGACCATATCTTGAGTTCTCAGGAGCATGTGCTGGTTGTGGAGAGACACCTTATGCAAAACTTGTAACACAACTTTTTGGTGACAGAATGTACATTGCCAATGCTACTGGCTGTTCTTCAATCTGGGGCAACTCATCACCATCTACTCCATATACCAAGGATGCTAAAGGTCGTGGACCAGCATGGAACAATTCACTCTTTGAAGATAATGCAGAGTTCGGTTATG
>DGGU01000052.1 GCA_002392345.1 Lachnospiraceae bacterium UBA3866 | reverse complement strand
AATCATACATAGGATAGATGCACCATTTGTCGCCAGTGTTGTGGTGAGTCATATGTGCGATACGATATATTACAGGATCCCTCATGTTGATATTGCTTGAAGCCATGTCAATCTTAGCACGGAGCACCTTTTCACCATCTTTATATACACCATTTTTCATGTCTTCAAAGAGCTTTAGATTTTCTTCGACGCTACGATTTCTATAAGGACTTTCTTTGCCAGGTGTATTATAATCACCACGATATGATTTTATCTCATCAGCTGTCAGGTCGCAGACGAATGCGAGGCCTTTCTTTATAAGAAGGACAGCCTTTTCATACATGATATCAAAATAATTAGAAGCATATTTTACTTCATCAAATTTTGCTCCAAGCCAACGGACATCCTCAATGATAGAATCTACATATTCCTCATTTTCTTTTGAAGGGTTAGTATCGTCAAATCGAAAATTAAATCTGCCACCATACTTAACTGCAAGGCCATAGTTGAGAAGGATACTTTTAGCGTGGCCTATATGAAGGTAGCCATTTGGCTCAGGCGGAAATCTAGTTATGACTTCGCTGTAGCGACCCGATTTAAGGTCGTTATCGATTTCAATTTCTATGAAGTTCTTTTTCTGAAGGGCTTCATTTTTTTCTATATTTTCCATAATATTATATAATACCATATCCTGAAAAAATAATAAAGAGTAGGATATGTATATTGTTAGAAATATAAAATGAATACGAAAATAGATGATTGACAGATAATTATAATAAAATTATAATATAATTTAAGGGAACCTCTAAAAACTAAGCACTTGAAAAACTTTGTTTTTCAAAAGTGCGAACTTTAGAGGTTCCAACGGGAACCATAACTCGAAAAAGTAGAAAATTGACGCTTTTTCGAGATTCCCTTAAAAGAATAGGAAAACAATTATGATATGATTGCTTATTTTTTGGACTAGAATTAATCATTATAAGAGGCATAATATGTATAAAGTTACCATAAAAATTGATGGCATGGCATGCAATATGTGTGAAACACATATAGCTGATACGATTAGGAAAGCTTGCAGCGAAGCGAAGGATATAAAAGCATCTTACGCTAAGAAAGAGGCTAGTTTTATAATAGATAAAGAAATGGATCTTACTAAGATAAAAGAAGCGATAGATAAGACTGGATATAGATATGTTAATGGTAGAATAGAGCCATATGAAAAGAAAAAATTGTTCGGATTGTTTTAAAAGTAAGGTGATATGCGATGAATATATTTGATTACATGGAAGAGAATTATAAAGAAAAAGAATCTCCACTTGCGGCTCGCATGAGGCCACAGACTTTGGATGAGATAGTTGGGCAAGAAGATATCATAGGTAAAGATAAACTATTATATCGTGTCATTAAAGCTGACAAGATAAGTTCAATTATATTATACGGCCCACCAGGAGTAGGGAAAACCACTCTCGCCAAAGTCATAGCTAGCACTACTTCAGCAGATTTTCATCAAGTGAATGCAACTAATGCAGGTAAAAAAGACATGGAAGAGGTAGTCGAAAAGGCAAAAGAGAATCTTGGTGCTTATGAAAGAAAGACGATTATATTTATAGATGAAATCCATAGATTCAATAAAGCTCAGCAAGATTACCTTCTACCATATGTAGAAGATGGCACAATTATTTTGATAGGTGCCACAACAGAGAATCCGTATTTTGAAGTAAATGGCGCTTTGATATCTCGTTCAAGAATTTTCGAATTGAAGCCTTTATCTAAGGAAAATATATTGACATTAATTCACAGGACATTTGAAAGTGATAGAGGAGTAAAATCATACAATGCTAGAATCACTGATGAGGCAGCAGAATTTCTTGCGGATGTCTCAGATGGCGATGCAAGAGCTGCACTCAATGCAATCGAACTTGCTGTCCTATCTACAGAGCCAAGTGATGATAAGATAATACATATTGATTTGAAAGTTGCTGAAGAGTGCATACAGAAGAAGGCAATTCGTTATGATAAGACAGGCGATAATCATTATGACACCATATCTGCATTTATAAAATCGATGCGAGGTTCTGACCCTGATGCGGCACTTTATTATCTTGGACGTATGCTTGAAGCAGGAGAAGATATAAAGTTTATTGCAAGAAGGATGATGATAGCTGCATCTGAAGACGTTGGGAATGCTGACCCGATGGCAATATGCATTGCAACATCAGCAGCACTAGCGATTGAACGTGTAGGTATGCCAGAAAGTAAAATTATTCTTGCACAGGCTGCAACTTATATAGCATCTGCACCAAAGTCCAATGCATCTTGTCTTGGTATTGATAAAGCAATAGATATTATAAATGATACAGGAAATCTTCCTATACCAGCATATCTTAGAGGCAGTTCGTATAAAGGAAGCGCAGAACTTGGTAGAGGCATAGGCTATAAATACGCACATAATTATCCTAATCATTGGGTTAAGCAACAATACTTACCTGATGAGATTAAAGATGAACATATCTATGAACCAAATGATATAGGATATGAAAGCAAGATAAAAGAACACTTTAGAAGTATAGGAAAAGATGCTAAGAGATATAGATATGTTGATCCATCTAAGAACACAAGCGATGAATGATAGTGTGGAGATCAAAAAAAATATTGTATATGAATTTAGAAGAAGAGGTAATTATGAAAAAAATAAAATTTTTTACTTTGTTGTGTACCATAGCGTTGTTGTTTTTGTCGCTTAATTCCTGTAGTAGCAGCAACATTAGTGCTAGTAAAGATGAAAGTGTAGATTTGCAGCAAGAAACTAGCCAAATGGAAGAAGTGGTTGTCATAGACGATACTTCTTCTTATGCAAGTAAAGTTGTGAATAAAACTATAGCCCCAGAGCTCTATCTTGATTATAAAAAAGGAATTGAAGAAAAAGTATACAAATGGATAAAGAGTGATGATGGAAAGTACTACACCTTAGTTTACATAGATGAAAATGGAGAACCTGTTAAAAGGGAAGAAGCTAAAATCAATGTAGGAGCGAATAACCAGGAAGGTATAGATAATGGTAAAAGCAGTGATATGCCAGGTGGTGGTGGTATGCCAGGTGGTGGTGGCATGCCAGGTGGAATGATGGAAATGATGATGAAAAATGCAGATGTTATGCAAGGCGTATATATCAATGCCAATATAACAAATCTTTCTTATCAAACTATGCTAATATATGCACCAGCTGAATATTTTAATGTAGATGAAAATGGTGAAGTGTTAAGCATCAATTATGAGAATGAAAAGAATGGCTATACAGCAAGCACTGCACCCATAATATTCTTAAATGAATGTGGAGGTTGGAGATCGAGCAGCCCAAGAAGTTGTGAGACATCATATATCGATGAAGGATTTGTATATGTAACTTGTGGTGCAAGATCTCGTGATGCGATGGATGAAACTAATTCATACCATACAGGCAAGGCGCCTATGCAGATGGCTGATTTAAAATCAGGAGTGATTGAACTTCGTGCGAACGACACTGTAATACCTGGTGATAAAGAAAAGATTATATCAATTGGTACATCGGGTGGTGGGCAGATGAGTTCTATCCTTGGCGCATCTGGCAATATGAAAGAATATTATCCATATATGTATGAAGCAGGAACTTTAGGAGTTATAAAGAATGATGATGGCACTTATTCATCGTTCTATAAAGATAACATTTATGCAGCACAAAATTATTGTCCTATAGCTGATATAGAAAATGCTGATATGGCATATGCATGGTGGTGGGTAGATCTTGTTGACGATGGGGGAATATATAATGGGGAGATCACCGATTTTGAAAAGAGATTACAAGAATTGGCTGCAGAAAAATATGTCGAGTATTTAAATTCACTTCATCTAAAAGATGAAAATGGGAATGACCTGACATTGACTGGCGTAAGAAGTGGAAGCTATTATGATGCTATACTTAAAAATATTTCTGATGCATTGAATAGGTTTGTTGCAAATGGTGAGATAAATGTAGACGAAGCCTATGGAGATTATAGTTCCTGGCTTGCCAAAGATGAAAATGGAAACTTTAATGTCACTGATTTAAGAGGCTTCATGATAGGCACAGGCCTTGTTAATCAGAGAAATAAAGCAATTCCTGGCTTTGATAGTAAAGATAAATCAGCAGAAAACAATGCATTTGGTAGAGATGATGCAGATACAGTTCATTTTTCAAAATCTATGGCAGAAATTATGAAAGATAACTATGAAGAACTATCTAAACTTTCTGGATTTGATAGCGAAGTAATAGATGCTTATATACATGATGCACTAGATGGTGAAGATGCAACTTATATAAGCAATCAGACAGCTCTTTTAAATGCAACACATATATTACTTGGTATAGATGGGATAAATGTTGTGGACCCTGTGAAGTACTATAGAAATAGAAGCGGCACAGCAGATCAACATACCTCATTTGGAGTTGGATTCAATATTCTTACTGCCGCAAAGATGAAAGGCATTGATATCGATTATGCTCTAGTTTGGAATATGGGACATGGTAGCAACGAAGGTACATCAACAGGTACTTTTATTGATTGGGTTAATTCTATTTCTAGATAATAGAGTGGAAGCACATAGTACAAAACCATATTTTTATAAAATATATTATTGAATAAAAAGCAATATTAAAGTATAATTATACTTGGGGGAGCCTTAAAGGAATAGCTGAAAAGCTTGCTTTTCAAGCTATGACGACAAGGCTCCCTAGGGGATGAAAAGATAGTTACTATATTTTTTTACATATAGTACCCTCTAAAGATGTTGTATAGTAACGTGATACAATTCCTAGTATTGCTTTTTTTTAATTCTTTTATGGAGTGTATATTTTATCATTCGATTAAATTATGAGTAGATTAACATTTAAAACATCGGACAAGCAAGAAACTGTCAGAGAACAACTTTATAAGGATCTTGAGAGAAGGATAGTGGCAAGCCCTACAGGACTTTGTCCTGTTGATTTGACTGCCTCTTTCGTAAAGCTTTGCCTTTCGCAGTCTTGTGGCAAGTGTACACCATGTAGAGTTGGTCTTAATAAACTTGCAGGACTTCTAGATAAAGTTGTTGACGGTGAAGCAGACCTTTCAACACTTGACCTTATAAAAAAGACTGCCAAGGTGATCTATACTTCGTCTGATTGCACTATCGGAGAAGAGGCAGGTAGACTTGCTTTAAATAGCATCGAAGGGTGTTATGATGATTATTATGAGCATGTTGTAAATAAGAATTGCACTTGTAATAGTAATCAGCCAGTTGCCTGTGTCAATTTATGTCCTGCACATATTGATATACCGGGTTATATTGCACTTGTGAAAGCAGGAAGGTATGATGATGCTGTCAATCTTATAAGACATATGAATCCATTCCCTATAACTTGTGCATACATATGTGAGCATCCTTGTGAGAGTAGATGTAAGCGGACTATAATTGATGCACCAATCAATATAAGAGGGATAAAGAGGGTTGCTATAGAGAAGTCTAAAAATCCTTCACTCCCACCAATGGCAGAGAAGACTGGAAAGAAAGTTGCGATAATAGGTGGTGGACCATCAGGTTTAAGCTGTGCTTATTATCTTACAATCATGGGACATGATGTGACTGTGTATGAACAGAGAAAGAAACTTGGCGGTATGCTTCGTTATGGCATACCTAATTATCGTTTGCCAAGAAAGAAGCTTGATGAAGAGATTGATTTTATATTGTCGGCAGGCATAAAGGTAGAATGCAATGTAAGCATAGGCAAGGACATAGAATTCACAGATTTGAAGGATAAATTTGATGCTGTATACATATCAATCGGAGCACATACAGATAAGAAGATAGGCATAGAAGGTGAAGATGCAAAAAATGTTATGTCAGCAGTTGAGATGCTAAGAGCTATAGGTGATGAAGAGCCAGTCGATTTTAAAGGAAAAAGAGTTGCAATAGTCGGCGGTGGTAATGTTGCGATGGATGTGGCAAGATCATCTATAAGACTTGGTGCAAAGTCAGTTGACATTATATATAGAAGAAGAAAGGCAGACATGACAGCACTGATGGAAGAGATTGAAGGCGCTGAAGCAGAAGGTTGTAATGTGGTAGAACTTACATTGCCAATTAAGATTGAGAAAGGGGCAGATGGAGAAGTTACTGGTATAAGAGTTAAGCCGCAGATGACAAGTGAGATGAGTAAAGGCCGTCCAGCTCCAAAAGATAAGTCAGAACCAGATTATGTTATACCTTGCGATATAGTTGTAGTAGCAGTTGGACAAGGTATAGAATCAAAACATTTTGTAGATAAAGGTGTAGGAGTAGTTCGTGGCAACATCGCCGCCTTTGACACAGGAGAAGTGGGAGAGAATAAAGGTGTATTTGCTGGGGGCGACTGCGTGACAGGACCTGCCACAGTTATAAAGGCGATTGCTGGCGGAAGAGTTGCAGCAGCAAATATCGATGAGTATCTTGGCTACTATCATGAGATAGTCAATGATATAGACATTCCAAGAGTAACATTTGATGATAAAAAACCATGTGGCAGAGTAGAACTTCCTATAAGATTGCCGCAGGATCGGAAAAATGATTTTGAAGCAATTGAAGGAACTATGAGCGATGAAGAAGCATGTCAAGAATGTGGAAGATGCTTAAGATGTGATCACTTTGGCTTTGGTGTATTTAGAGGCGGAAGGAGCACAAAATGGTAAACATAATCATAGATGGCAAAAAAATATCAGTTAGCGAAAACACAAGCATACTTGAGGCAGCAAGAAAGAACGGCATCAATATACCTACACTTTGCTATCTAAAAGACTTAAACGAGATAGCAGCATGTCGTGTCTGCGTTGTTGAAGTTGAAGGATTAGAGAAATGTGTCACAGCTTGTAATAATCTTGTGGAAGAAGGGATGGTCATATATACCAATTCCAAGAAAGCAAGAGAAACAAGAAAGTTAAATATTGAACTTATATTATCACAACATAATTTTACTTGTGCAACTTGTATAAGAAATGGCACTTGTAAGCTTCAAGATTTAGCAAAGGAATTTGGGATTACTGAGACTCCTTATGACGTAAAATACGAAAAGAAGGAGTGGGACAAAACCCTTCCTCTTATCAGAGATTTTACGAAGTGTGTAAAGTGCATGAGATGTATCCAAGTTTGCGACAAGGTGCAAGGCCTTGGTGTATGGGATGTAGTAAATGTCGGTAAAAACACTTCAGTCAATGTTCGCCAAAATAAAAAACTTAAAGATGTTAACTGTTCTTATTGTGGTCAATGTATAGTTAATTGTCCTGTTGGAGCACTTCATGAGAGAGATGATATAGATAAAGTCTTAGATGCACTTGATAATAAAGATAAGATAACTATTGTTCAGGTAGCACCAGCAGTTCGATCAGCCTATGGTGAAGGCTTAGGACTTACAAGAGAAGAAGCAACTGAGAGGAAACTTGCGGGAGTTCTTAAGGCGATAGGTTTTGACTATGTATTTGATACTACTTTTGGTGCTGATATGACTATAATGGAAGAAGGCTCAGAGTTCTTAGAGAGACTTGATGACATAAAAAAGACAGGACTTCCTATGTTCACATCATGTTGCCCAGGCTGGCTTCGCTTTATAAAATCAGAATTTCCTAACATGGTTCCACGACTTTCATCAGCAAAGTCACCTCAAGGTATGTTTGGTGCACTTACAAAATCTTATTATGCAGAGATTCTTGGTGTGCCAGAAGAGAAGATATTCAATGTATCTATTATGCCATGTCTTGCAAAGAAAGATGAAGCTACTCTTGATGATTATCATGATATAGATGCAGTCCTAACTACAAGAGAACTTGATAGATTACTTATATCAACTATGATAGAACCAAAATCAATAGAAGAAATTGATTTTGATAATCCGCTTGGTATGGGAACAGGCGCAGGAGTGATCTTCGGAGTTACTGGTGGTGTTATGGAAGCTGCACTTCGTTCTGCATATTTCTTAGTTAATAAGAAGAATCCTGATCCAGATGCATTTAGAGATGTTCGTGGCCTTGATGGATATAAAGAAGCAACATTTGATTTTGGAAATGGCGTAGAAGTTAAGGTCGCTGTAGTTCATACACTTGGCAATGCAAGAAAACTGATAAATAGATTAGAACGAGGCGAAGTAAAATATGATTTCGTAGAAGTTATGGCATGCCCAGGTGGTTGTATCAATGGCGGTGGTCAAGTTATCAATGTTGATGGTTCTAACCTTGCTGAGAGGTCAAGTGTCCTATATGGACTTGATAAAGCAAGCAGCATAAGATTTTCTCATGAAAACCCAGAAGTGATAGCATGTTATGAAAAGTATCTTACGAAGCCTCTTAGCGTAAAGGCACATCATCTTTTACATCGCGATCATATAAAAGAAATGGAAAAAGCCAAAAACAAATAAGTTCCCTACAAAGGGAACTTTTTTGAAGGATGGTAAAGGAGAAAATCATTCATTTCTTGATACAAGTAGCGCTTTTTGAAGTATTGATAAAAAGTGAGAAGTTTGTTATAATTACTAAGATAAAGTAGTTTTTAGGAGATATTATGGAAGCAAAACAAGTAAAAAAACCTACAGACAAGAAGTTTGTCATGATTGCAGGTATAATAATCCTTATAGTTATCGCGACTGTAACTGCTATAGTTTTAAGTAGAGGTAAACATACCAATTCTCGTAGTAGTTCGGTTCAGGAGATAGAAGAGAAACTCAATATTAATATCAAGGAACCTGAAGAAGCTGAAAGCATATCATATGACATAGAAAATAATACTATCGCTAAGGTATCATACACTAAGACTATATCAAACGGAGAGACTATGCACTTTGTCATGAGATCAAGCTCATCTGTTGAAGAAGACCTTGCCAATCTTGGGCCAAGTGTTGACTTCGTAGATCAGCCGATATTTATGACCACAGCATGTGATGATGGGTCTGAAATAGAAGTAGAAGCCTATGTAGCACTTGATGATAAAGGAGATATGAAATACATGAAGGCTTTGTGGATGGATAACGACAAGTATTATTCGATGGTGACAGACGATCTTATAACGAGAGAGGATTTCTTACAAGAGGTAAATAGAGTAATAATATCAAATCACATACCGTTTTAATTATGTAAGAATCTAAGGGCTCGTAAGAGCCCTTTTTTAATAAAGCATGAGTATAATTCGTAAAACTGAATTAATTGAGATGCCTAAAGGCATGATGACTAAGGAAGAGATGTTCAAAAAGCTTAAAGATGGTATCTCAAAGTATCTAAGTCCTGAAGATGTAGCCTTAGTTGAAAAGGCATATAAGGTTGCCGACAAATGTCATGCAGGCCAGAAGAGAAAATCGGGCGAAGATTATATAGTCCATCCAATTTGTGTCGCTATAATCTTAGCCAATCTTCATATGGATGCAGACACACTCGCTGCAGCACTTTTGCATGATGTAGTTGAAGATACTGATTATACCTTAGATGATGTGAAAAGAGAATTTTCTGAGCACATTGCTATGCTTGTGGAAGGTGTCACAAAACTTACTGAATTAAATCTTGTTAATGATAAAGTAGAGAAGCAAGCAGAGAATCTCAGGCATATGTTTATAGCTATGTCTAAAGATATCCGAGTTATAATAATTAAACTTGCAGATAGACTACATAATCTAAAAACCCTTGAATATCAGACTAAAGAAAAACAGCAAGAGAAGTCTCTTGAGACGATTGAGATCTATAGCCCGATAGCAGGTAGGCTTGGTATAAGTCGTATAAAGAGTGAGATGGATGACCTATCTCTCATGTACTTAAAGCCTAATGAATTTATAGAATTGCAGAAAGGCATTAAGGTTCGTAGAGAAGCAAGAGAACGTTATATAGAAGATATCATCACCAGTGTAAAGAAGATACTAGATGATGCAGGCATCAAGGCTGAGATCAAAGGAAGGGTCAAGAATCTTTTTAGCATCTATAAAAAACTTCATAGTAGAGTAAAATCAATCGATGAGATATATGATTTATTTGCAATTAGAATATTTGTAGAGAATATTAAGGATTGTTATGCGACTCTTGGTGTGATCCATGAAAATTATACTCCTATACCAGGACGTTTTAAAGATTATATAGCTATGCCAAAACCCAATGGCTATCAATCACTTCATACTACTGTCATAGGAAAAGATGGTATACCTTTTGAGATACAGATAAGAACTTACGAGATGGATCATGTGGCTGAGTATGGTGTAGCGGCACACTGGGCGTATAAAGAGCAAGGAGACAGCAAAGGCGTAAAAAACCTAGAAGATCTAAATCAGGCGAATTGGTTTAAAGATATATTAAATGCCAACGATGAGTCAGAGGATTCAAAGGAGTTCTTAACCCTCGTCAAAGATGATTTAAATACATTTACTCAAAAGATATATTGCTTCACTCCTCAAGGTGATGTCATATCGTTGCCACAAGATTCTACTCCAATAGATTTCGCTTATATGATACACTCAGCCATCGGCAATAAGATGGTGGGGGCGAAAGTCAATGGTAATCTTGTCCCTATAGATTATAAAATCAAAAATGGCGACCAAGTAAGTATCATCACATCCGGCAATTCCAATGGACCATCAAGAGATTGGCTTAAGATCTGTAAGAGTGCTCAAGCAAAAAGCAAAATCCAGCATTGGTTTAAGAAAGAGAGAAGAGAAGATAATATAACTATCGGAAAAGAACTGGCAGAAAAGTATGCTAAGTCGCATCGACTTGATACCAATATCTTATATAGAGATGAGTATCTTAAGCCTTGTTTTAAAAAGTACACTGCAGAAACACTTGATGATATATATGCGATGATAGGTCATGGTGGTCTTAAGGAAAGTCAATTTTTTGCTAAGCTTCAAGATGAGTATAACAAGAAGAATGTTAAAGTTGCGACTGATGAGAGTGTACTTCAGTCTGTAGAACAAAACAAGAAGAAGAAAGATGAGAATAGTGTCATATCAGTCAATGGAGCAAGTGGCTTAAGCGTGCATTATGCAAAGTGTTGTAGCCCAGTGCCTGGCGATGAGATTATAGGTTTTATTACTCGTGGCAGGGGCATAACCATACATAGGACTGATTGTGTCAATATCATGAATATCCCTGATGTTGAAAAAGATAGACTTATCGAGATAAGTTGGGATGCCAGCGACATGGATAAGCATAATTATCATGTGACTATCAATATATATTGCAGAAATAGAAAAGGCATCTTAGTTGATGTATCAAGGATATTTACTGAGAATAATATAGATATAGAGAATCTCGAGACGAGAAAAGGTAAAGATGAAAGTGCAACCATATCAGTTAGTTTTGAGATCAATGATAAAAGTGAACTTACATCTATAATTACTAAACTTAGAAGCGTACAGGATGTAGTTGATGTTGTTAGAATATAGTTGAGGTATATTTTATAAAATGTATACATTAGATAAAGTTATGAATGGCAAACTTTTTGAGTATTGCTATTATCTTCATAAGGATAATGACAAAAGATCTATCTGCATAGATCCGGGTTATGATACCAACCGTATTATGAATTTTATAGAGCAAAATGGCCTAATTATAGACACCATACTTTTAACTCATGGTCATTTTGATCATATGTTATCATGTAAGGCTATACAGGATAAGTTTAATTGCAAAATCTACATATCTAAAGAAGATGAAGAGATATTATATGATCCACATCGCAATTATGCTGAACTTATACGTAAGTATGAATTAGAGAAATTTAAAATAACGGCCAATGTGGTTGATGATGAAGAATTAGAAATCATAGGACTTAAGGTTAAGTGTATAGCGACGCCAGGCCACACTAAGGGTGGATTTAGTTATTATATTGAAAGTGAAAATATGCTTTTTAGTGGAGACACATTATTTTATAAGACTTGTGGGAGAACGGATCTATATGGTGGGGATTTCGAAGCCATAAAGAATAGCATCGTTCACAAACTTTTTACATTGCCTGATGACACGAAAGTATATCCAGGTCATGGTAATGAGACAAATATACTTTATGAGAAGATTCACAATGAGATAATAAGAGGTGCATAATGAGTTATAAGATAGCAATTGATGGTCCATCAAGTTCGGGAAAGAGTACACTTGCAAAAGGTCTTGCAAGAGAGTTTGGATATGTATATATAGATACTGGCGCTATGTATAGAGCGATAGGATACTATCTTATAAAAAATGGTATAGACTTTCACGATGAAAAAGCAGTTAAAGATGTTCTTGATAAGATAGATGTAAGTCTTGATTATGATAAAGACGGCGCTCTTCATGTATATCTCAATGGAGAAGATATATCAAGGCATATAAGGACTGAGAAGGTTGGCGATGCTGCATCTGTATCAAGTCAATTTATAGATGTTAGAAAAAAGCTAGTTTCGTTGCAGAGAAAACTTGCTGAAGAAAAATCCTGTGTCATGGATGGTAGGGATATAGCATCCAATGTCTTGCCTGATGCCAATCTTAAATTATATCTAGTTGCGAGTGATGAATGTAGGGCTAAGAGGAGACAAATAGAGGAAAAGGCTAAGGGACGAGATGTCAGTGTAGAAGAAGTTATGAAGGAATTAAAAGAACGTGACTATAGAGATTCTCATAGAGAGCATAATCCACTTGTTAAAGTTCCTGATGCTCATGTAGTTGATACAACTGGTATGACTCCTGATGAATTAATTGATACGGTTTTGGATAGGTTTTTCTAATGGAAGTGATAGTAGCTAAAAATGCAGGATTTTGTTTTGGAGTGAAGAGGGCTATAGAGAAAGCTACAGAGATTTTAAATAAATCTCAAAAGAAAGTTTATTCGATAGGTGCTCTTATACATAATGAAGTTGTAACTAATGATTTAAAAAGTAAAGGTCTTATAGAAATAAATGATGTTGACGAGATAAAGAAATTAAAATCTGAGACAGTAATCATAAGGACACATGGTATAGAAAAAAATCTCTATGATATCTTGAAAGCAAATGATAATGAAATTATTGATTTGACTTGTCCGTTTGTAAAAAAGATTCATAATGTGGTTGAAAAGTGTACTAAAGCTGGTTATAAGATTATAGTAATAGGTGACAAGAATCACCCTGAGGTGAAAGGCATAGTATCTTATGGCAAAGACATCTATGTTGTATCTAATGAGAGTGAGATAAAAAGCCTTCCGCTTGATAAGAATGACAAGATATTTTTAGTATTTCAAACTACTGCAGATGCCGATAAGTCCCAAAAATTAGTTGATATTTTACAAGATTTTTACTATAATATAGAGGTATCTAATACCATATGCAATACTACTATAGACAGGCAAGAAGAAGTGAAGTCTCTTGCTAAGGTTTTAGATATTGCACTTATAGTTGGGAGCGTTAGTTCTTCCAATACGATGAAATTATATAACATATCTAAAGAATTTTGTCCTAATACATATATTGTAAGTAGTAGAGAAGATTTAAAAGATATACCGATAGATAGTAACAAAAAAATAGGAGTTTTTGCAGGTGCATCGACACCACAATACTTAATAGGGGAGATTTTAACAAATGTCAGAGATGAGTTTTGAAGAATTGCTGAATGAATCAATGAAAGAGATTCATGTTGGTGAAGTGATTGAAGGAAAAGTTATAGGCGTGCATAAAGACTATGCCGTTCTTAATATTGGTTATAAAGCTGATGGTATACTTAAGGCTTTCGACTATAGTCGTGATGGAAATCTGGATTTAACGACAGTGCTTAAAAACGACGATGTACTTATGGTTAAAGTTAAGAAACTTAACGATGGCGAAGGACAAGTATTATTATCAAGGAAAGAACTTATACAGAGTCAGGTCAATGATAAGCTTAAAGCTCTATATGAGAGCAATGAAGTGCAGACAGGTAAAGTCATCAAAGTAACAAGTGGCGGTCTTGTGTGTGAGATTGAACCAGATGTCAATGTGTTCGTTCCAAAGTCTCTTGTATCCAACAAACCTTTTGAAGACTTAAATGCCTATGACGGTCAGAACATCCAATTCGTTATATCAGAGTTTAATCCTATCCGCAATAAGTGTATCGGAGATAGAAAAAGACTTATTGTTGCTGAAGAGAAGGCTCGTAAGGCTGAAGCATTAGCTAAGATTAATGTTGGTGATGTTATAGAAGGAACAGTAACTAATGTACTTGATTATGGTGTATTCGTAGATGTAGGTAACATAGATGGACTTCTTCATATATCAGAGATGGGCTGGGGCAAGATCAAGAATCCTAAGAAGACTTATAATGTAGGTGATAAGGTCAAAGTGCTAGTTAGAGAAATTAATGGCGATAAGATCTCACTTACAACCAAGTTCCCTGATGAGAATCCTTGGTTACTTGCGAGAGTTAATTATGCACTTGGAAAGACTGTCAAGGGTAAAGTTGTTCGTATGACGGACTATGGTGCATTTGTAGCACTTGATAATTATATAGATGCACTTCTTCATGTATCAGAGATATCAAGAGAGAAGGTTAAGAAACCAGAAGATGTCTTAACCATAGGACAAGAGATAGAAGCGAAAGTTATAGACTATAATGAAGCAGAAAAGAGAATCTCGTTAAGTATGAAAGCATTACTTCCTGAACCAGAGAAAAAAGCCGAAGATAAAAACGACATAGTTGATGTGAATATAGAAGAGTATGCTAAAGAGATGGAAAAGAACGAAGAGAAAGGTGAGGCATAAATTATAAATATGGGCGGGTTGACCGCCCTTTTTTAAAAATGTATGTATAATAATTCTTTAGAAAAGATATCACGTTTTTTTGTAGGACTTGCAAAGTTCTTTTTGAAGCTTGCAGTATTTTTCGTTGTCATATATCTTATTGGCATAAGACTTTTTGATTTTGGGCATAGACTTTTTTATGAGAGAGCTATCGCTACGGGAGATGGAGAGACTATAGTGTTCGAAATAAAGCAAGGCGAGACGGTAGATGAGATTGCTGAAAACCTTGAAAAAGCAGGTTTAATTGATGACACTTTGGCATTTAGATTTCGTGCTAAGATATACGAGACCAATTTTACGCCAAATGTCTATAATCTCAATACTAATATGACTATTAAAAATATGCTCGATATATTTGACAGCCCCACAAGTGATTATATCAATGAAACTACTACATCTGATGATGTATATCAATTATCACCTGAGGATGATGTGTTTGAAGGTGAGATAATAGAGGGCACTAATAATACAGAGGAAAGATAGATGGTAAGTTATGATATAGATGACATGAGAGTGCAAGATTTTATAGCATCTTTGCATAGACATGATGATGATCTTGATGATCTTAGAAAGTATGCCATAGATAACGATGTGCCAATCATAAGAGATGAGACAAGAGATTTTTTGAATTTTGTATTAAAGATAGAAAAACCAAGAAAGATACTTGAACTCGGTACAGCCATAGCCTATTCGACACTTGTGATCTATAAGGCACTTGATGGGGATCTTGATAAGATTGTAACTGTAGAAAACTATGAGCCTCGTATTATAGATGCGAAAAAAAACATTGACAAATTTTTTGATAAAGGCAAAGTAGAACTTATTGAAAAAGATATCACAGAATATCTTGATAATATAGATGAAAAAGATACATACGATTTTATATTTCTTGATGCTGCCAAAGCTCAGTACATCGTTTGGCTACCAATACTAAAAAAACTTATGAGAAAAGGTAGCGTACTTCTTGCTGACAATATATTTAAAGATGGAGAGGTACTTGAATCAAGATATGCGATTATAAAGAGAGACAGAACTATACATAAAAGGATGAGGGAGTTCCTTCATGAGATAACTTCTGACACAGAACTTGACACCACTATATTAAATATTGGAGACGGAATATCAGTATCAATAAAAAAATAGAATTATTGGTCCCAGCAGGGGATCTTGATACTTTTAGAGTTGCTGTCCGCTATGGTGCAGATGCCATCTATATAGGTGGTGAAGCATTTTCACTTCGTGCCAAAGCGGTTAATTTTAGTGCAGAAGATATGAGAGAGGCAATAAGCCTTGCAAGAGAGCATAATGTCAAAGTATATGTTACTGCCAATATCTATGCACATAATTATGATCTTGATGAGATAAAAGAATATTTTAAAGAATTAAATGATATAAAGCCAGATGCTGTACTTATCTCAGATATAGGGGTTATAAATATAGCAAAAGAGACTCTTAAAGGTATCGATATACATTTATCTACTCAAGCTAATACGACAAATTATGAGACTGTTAAGTTTTTTAGAGACTTAGGAATTAAAAGAGTTGTGCTTGCAAGAGAATTATCTTTAAAAGAGATAAGGGAGATAAAAGATAAAGTTAAAGATACAGTCGAGATAGAAACATTCGTCCACGGTTCTATGTGTATATCGTATAGTGGTAGATGTCTATTATCAGCTTATATGACAGGTAAGTCAGCGAATGATGGCATGTGCACTCATCCTTGTAGATGGAAATATATGTTACTTGAAGAAGAAGAGAGAAAAGGTGAATATATGCCGGTGATGGAGACGGAGAGAGGCACATATATATTCAATT
>DGGU01000049.1 GCA_002392345.1 Lachnospiraceae bacterium UBA3866 | reverse complement strand
TTGGTATTTCTTAAGATATATAGATAAGCATAATGATAAAGCACTTGTAGATAGAGAGAAGGCAGATAGATATCTTCCTGTAGACATGTATATAGGTGGGGTTGAGCATGCAGTTCTACATTTACTTTATTCAAGATTTTGGACCAAGTTCCTATATGATATAGGGGTCATAGGTTTTGATGAACCATTTCATAAACTTTTTAACCAAGGTATGATTCTTGGACCAAAGGGTATCAAGATGAGTAAGTCACTTGGCAATGTCGTTAATCCTGATGAGATGATAGATAACTATGGTTGTGATACTCTTCGTATGTATGAACTTTTCATCGGTCCGCCTGATATGGATGCAGCTTGGGATGATAGAGGCATAGAAGGCGTATATAAGTTTGTCAATCGTCTATATAATCTTGTAGAAAAAAATGTAAAAGTTGATAAACCTGAAACTAAAGAGTCAGTTTTCTTAAGACACAATCTTATAAAAACTATCACAGAGAGATTTGAAAACTTTTCGCTCAACACAGTCATATCTGGTTTCATGGAATATACAAACTCTCTCATAGATCTTGATAGAAAGCAAGGCTATATTGATAAAGAGACACTCATTACACTTTCTATACTTATAGCTCCATTTGCACCACACATAGGTGAAGAGTTCTATCATATGCTTGGAAAGGATGGATCAGTATTTGATGCAGCTTGGCCAAGTTATGATATAGAGAAGACTAAAGCAGATACTATAAAATTGCCTATACAGATTAATGGTAAGACAAGAGGCTTTCTCAATGTAGATGCTAGTGCAGGCGAAAAGGAAGTACTTGAACTTGCAAAGAAAGAAGTAGAGTCAAAATTAACTAGCAATATAGTTAAAGAAATATATGTGAAGGGAAAGATAATTAATTTCGTTGTAAAATAGATATAAGGGAGTTAGATGGAAAGAAGAAATAATATAAATGAATACAGAGAACGACTTTCTGCAAGAAATGCAAGCGTCTCACGAAATGCTATAAAAAGATATAAGCAGAGTAGAAAAAGGAAGTCTAATAATGCTATCAAATACATAAGTCTAAGTCTTGTTGTGATAGCTATCATCATACTTTCTATTTTTGGAATTATAAGATTTTTGCAATATAGAGGCGAGAAGAAGGAGTTAGAAAAATATTCTGCTACTGAGATGAAACAGGACATCTATATCGATTTTTCTGTCATTGGTATGAAAGAGCCATTTCCTATAAAGGGACTTACATTGCAAGATGTCTATGATAAGGTTCTTGGCTCTTATAATTTTAATATCATTATAAAAAATAGTAATCCAGAGATTGATATATTTGAGATGCCAGATTATGGTGAGAAGACAGCAGATGAAAACTATGATAAGTACCTAAAAGGCCAAAATAGTGATAACCTTGGTTCTGGTCAGACTGTAGATGTAGAAAATCCTCTTTCTGATATAACAATAGATGCAAATAAAGATACTTATAAACTCCCTGATTTTCTTGAGGGGCAGTTAAAGACATTCATAGACGATATATATGATAATTATCTCTATCTTTCTAAGAATGAATTTGATAAAAGAAAGGTTGATGTGACATCAAGCGATTTTGTGCCAGATTTTAAATTTGAAGCATATATCAATGATGTATATCTTGATGACTCTCTCTCGCAACTTGCAAGACTTTGGGATACGAAGGCAGTTCGTGGACAGATAGAGGGGTTTGATACTAGTACCAATGAGTTTGTATTCGGAGATGACCATAAGGGATATCTCATAGATCAAGATGAACTCAGACAACGTATAATCAACGAAGTTAATGCTGGAAATCTTGATGCAGAACTTTGGACAGTTCTCAACATGGTTGATGCCAATGGTCCATCTGTAAAATCAAAATATAAATATGTGTCTATGTTTGAGACATGGACAACGGATAATGAGAAGAGAAATGGCAATATCAAAAGAGCCTGCGAAGGTCTAAATGGTTATATAGTTCGTCCTGGACAGGAGTTTTCTTTCAATAAAGTTATAGGTCAGAGGACGGAAGAAAAAGGTTATGACTATGCACCAGCCTATCTTGAGGGACAGGTTATAGAGGAACTTGGTGGAGGTATATGCCAGGTAAGCACTACGCTTTATAATGCAGTATTTGCGGCAGGACTTACAACTACATATAGAAAATCACATACCTTTGTGCCAGCATATATAACTCCAGGACTTGATGCTACAGTATCATTTTATGGACCTGACTATAAGTTCATCAATGACAGCGACTATAGTGTGGGTATAAGAGCAGTATATGATAAGAAACATATTAAAATAGAAATATTTGCAGTGCCTATACTACCTGAAGGAAGAACGCAGAATCTGGTATCAACAAAACTTCAAGACCTTGAAGTGCCATCTCTTTCTATCATCAATGAAGGAAAAGCATCTCGTGGAAGCCAAGGATCAGAGTGGCAGGTATTTAAAGTCGTAAAGGAAAATGATGTTGAGATAGAGAGAGTATTTGATCATCAGACTATATATCATGGACATACTCCTACAGCATTTGAGGAGAATACTTATGTGGATGATGATGGTGTGCTTCAAACTATAAAATTTGTAGAGACAAGAAAGGAAGAGCCTACTACAGAATCAAAGAATATCAATTCTACAAGGTCGTCAGATGAATCTCAAACTATAGAACCATCAGAACCATCTAATGTAGTATATGAGCTTACACCAGGTGGTATAAGTTCAACAGGCCAACCACAATAGGAAAGGATAATATATGAGAAAAAAAATAATTGCAGGTAACTGGAAGATGAACATGACACCAACCGAGACCAAAGAGCTTATAGCTAAACTTAAATCAGGTTGTGATGTAAAAGATGCGGATGTTGTATTTGTAGTGCCATCTATAGATGTGACTACTGCCAAGGCTTCACTTGAAGGAAGCAATATAAAACTTGGAACTCAAAATTTCTATTTTGAGGATAAGGGAGCATTTACTGGAGAGATAAGCGCTAAGATGATACTCGACGCAGGAGCAGAATATGTAATCATCGGTCATAGCGAAAGAAGGATGATATTTAAAGAAGATGACAAGATGATTAATCTAAAACTTAAAAAAGCTCATGAAGCAGGTCTTAAACCTATACTTTGTTGTGGCGAGAGCCTTGAACTTCGTGAAGCTGGAACATATAAGACTTTTATAGAGGGACAGATAAAATCTGCATTTGATGGAATAAGTGATAGCGATGCAAAAAAGACTGTCGTAGCGTATGAACCTATCTGGGCTATAGGAACAGGAAAGACTGCTACATCAGAAGAGGCCGAAGAAGTATGTAAGTTTATAAGAGAGTGCCTATCTAAGATATATAGCAATGATGTAAGTGAAGAGATAAGGATACAATACGGCGGATCAGTCAATGCAGGAAATGCGAAAGAGCTTTTTGGGATGCCAGATATTGATGGTGGCCTTGTAGGCGGGGCAAGTCTTAAGGAAGACTTTATAAAGATAGTTAATTACAAGGAATAAGGGCTTAAAAAACTTGCCCATACTAAGTATTCTTAATAAATCTTTAATAATTAAAACCCTTTAATTTATTGACAATTTGGCTTAAGTGTCTTAAAATAGATTATATATAGAGGTGAAAGTCATGAAGAAATTGTATTCTATAATTGGAGTGTTTTTAGTTACAGTGATGATTTTTGGTGCTGTCAATCTTACTTTTGCTGACGAAAAAGCACTTAGCGATGATGAAAAAGCAGCATTCATAGTTCGTGAAGAGTGGGATGCTTGGGTTGCAGCTTTTACAGCTTCTCTTAGCGAGTTCGACAGACTAGCAACTGCTAAGATATATGACAACATGGATTTCTATGACATGCAATATCGTTTCACTGAGAGATATAAGACAAAAGAATATCTCGATGATGATGGCAAACCAACGGATAAACTTAAAGAATTGATAAAAGAAAAACGTAAAGAGATCAATAAGAACAAATAATATATATCCTATATATGATAAAGAGGCAAGTATCTTGCCTCTTTTTTCATGAAATAGTTAAGTCATTTGACTAATATAGTAAAATGTACTATTATTAAAGAATGAAAAGGGCGATTATGATGCGCCCATACGATTGAGGTGGATTTATGCCAAGAAAAAGCACAAAAAAAGATATAGTGGTAGCTGGAAATGAAGCCCTTGATGATAGAAAGAAGGAGATACTTCTTACTATTATCAAACTTTATCTTGAAACAGGGGAGCCAGTAGGATCAAGGACCATAAGTAAGAAATTGGGGATGACTTTAAGTTCTGCTACTATTAGAAATGAGATGAGCGATCTTGAAGAAGAAGGTTATATCGTTAAGCCTCATACATCTGCAGGAAGGATACCTTCTGACAAAGGATATAGGCTTTATGTCAATAATCTTATAAAAGAAAAAGACGATGAGATAAAGAGCATAAAGACGGAGATGAATGCAAGAGTTGATAAGCTTGAAGACATGCTTAAGGTTGTAGTCAAGACGATAGCAGCGAACACCAATTATGCTGCTATGATAGCAGGGCCAAGCGTCAATAACAGTAAGATAAAATATGTTCAACTTTCAAATCTTGAGAAATATAAAGTGCTTGTGGTTCTTGTGGCAGAAGGAAATGTTGTTAAGACAAGTATAGTAGAACTTGATAAGGTTATAGATGCGAAAGAGATACTTGACCTTTCTATGACACTTAACAATATTTTGTCAGGTGTTAGAGTGTCAGATATAAGAGGGGATAAAGTTACTAAAGAAGTTGAAAAGCTCAAGAAGAATAAGAAGGAAATCAAAGTAATTATTGATCATATTGAGGATGTGTTTGAAGAGAAATCGGATTTTGATAACATCCTTACTTATGGTTCTAATAATTTCTTCAAATATAAAGAGTTTGCAGAGAGTGGCAATGTGGGAAGCCTTGTGGAGGCATTCGAGCAGAAGAAGGAACTTGCTAAGATAGTTGATAAAGCTAACGCCGATTCAGAAGAGACAGGGCTTAGAGTGTATATAGGTGAGGAATCATCTGTCAATGCTATGAAAGACTGCTCTATCGTCACAGCTAATTGCGACTTTGGTAACGGCATGAGAGGAACTATAGGAGTTGTAGGACCAAAACGAATGGATTATGAGAAAGTACTTAAAACCATCAAGAATACCATGCAAAATATTAGCAAGGAGCTTGAAGATTAGATGATCAAAAATATCATTTTCGACATGGGCAACGTCCTTATAGATTTTAATCCTATGCAATATGTTAAGGAATTGCATATAGAGGACAAAGAAGAAGAACAGAAGATATTTAAGGCGGCATATCTCAATTACAAATCTATCTATATGGATTATGGACGGATTTCTGATGAAGAATTTGTAGACCATGTCGTTGAAGGAATTGGTGAAGAATATAGAGATAAGATAAAGACATTGATACTCAATTGGACTGATTATCTGACGCCAGTTGCAGGCATGGAAGAACTTGTGATTGAGTTAAAGTCCAAGGGATACAAGATATATCTTCTGTCCAATGCAAGCTTTAATCAGCATAATTATTGGGAGAAGATACCTGTACATAAGTATTTTGATGGGAAAGTGGTTTCTTGCGATGTGGGAGAAGTAAAGCCTTTTGCAGGTATATATGAAGCGCTTTATAAGAAGTTCAACATAAAGCCAGAAGAAAGTTTCTTTATAGATGATCTTATTATCAATATATTTGGAGCTAATAGGACTGGTATGGAAGGCTATGTATTTACAGGTGATGTACGAGACTTAAGAAAAGAACTTGAAAGAAGAGGGATATTGTGAAAGGGTTAGAGATTTCAAAAAAATTTTATGAAGAATTTGGCGAGAAGATGATACATGAATCATTTCCGCAACTTGAATCAAGGATAGCAGTGGGTCTTATAGGTTCAGGATCTGAATGCTTCGGTTTTGATGATGAAGTGTCTATGGATCATGATTTTGATCCAGGCTTTTTAATTTTTGTGCCAGATGATATTTCAGATAAGGATGAATTTGAATTAAAGAGAGCATATGCAAAGCTACCGATGGAATATGAAGGATATCACAGAGAAGTGATGTCGCCAGTAGGTGGTAATAGAAGAGGAGTGAAAAAAGTTTCTGACTTCTTGCTTGAGAAGACAGGTACTAAAGATGGTAAGCTCACCGATATTGATTTTATGAGGATACCTGAAGAATCGCTTGCAGAACTTACTAACGGTGAGATATGGAGAGATGATAGTAAGATTATAACTAGCATAAGGGTAAGAAATTATGTTATGCCACATGATATCATATTAAAGAAACTTGCAGGGGAACTTCTAACAATGGCTCAGTCTGGTCAATATAATTATGCTAGATGTGTGAAGAGAAATGAATTTGGTGCAGCAAGACTTGCTATGAATATATTTGTAAATGCAGCTCTTCATGTTGTATTTCTTTTGAATGAGACTTATATGCCATATTATAAATGGAGATTTAGAGCTATGAGAGATTTCCTATGGCCAAAGACTATGAAAGTTAAGAGTGAACTTAATATGATAGAGGGCATAGAAGATGATGATTATCATGAGATAGCCTTTGAAAAGAAATTGGAGTCACTTCTTAATATAAGCGACGAGAAGATGTTTAATGGCAAAATCGAGAGCGATGTGGATCTTATAGCAAGAGCGTATATAGAAAAACTTAAACAAGATGGGTTTATTGATAACATCCATCAAGGAGATTTCTATCTTGAGTCTTATGCATATGAAGTGAATAATCGCATAAAGGATAACGATATAAGGAACATGCATATATTAGTTGCAGTATAGTATGGACGAGATAAAAAAAGAAGAATATATTATAAAACCGTGCACGACTTGTGGTAATGATGCATCACTTGTTGACATGGACAGGATAAGATTCAGATTTGATAATCTACTTGCTAAAAAATCTTTTGATGAAGCAGAGGAACTTATTAATTATTGGTTAAAAGAAGTTTCCACAAAGAAGGACTTAAGATCAGAACTAGAACTTCAAAATGAGTATATAGGTTTTTTAAGGAAACAGGGAAGAAAAGATGACGCCATACTTCATGCTAAAAGATGCGTAGAGCTCATCGATAGCTTATCGCTTAAAGACACGATAGGTGCAGCGACCATATATCTTAACGTTGCAACAGTCTATCAAGCTTTTAAAGAACCCGAGATAGCGCTTTCACACTTTATGAAGTGCGAACAAATATATGATAAGTATCTAAAGAAAGACGACAAACTTTTTGCTGGTCTTTACAACAATATGGCACTTGCCTTAGTTGATCTACAACAATATGACGCTGCATACAAGAGATATAATGATGCACTTGGCATACTTAATAACAAAGATACTGAAGAACTTGATGCTGCTATAACTCACCTGAATCTCGTTGATCTTATATATAATAGATATAAGGCGGATACAAGTGAAGATTACACTAAGTACGGTGATGAGATAGAGAAGCATTGCCTTATGGCATGGGAACTACTTAACAAAAAAAGTACTGTGAGAGATGATTATTACCGCTTTGTGTGTGAGAAGTGCGCACCTACTTTCGCTTATTATGGATACTTTGTGTATGAAAAAGAATTAATTAAGAGAGCAAATGAGAGATGAGAATATTTGATACACATGCACATTATAGTGACGAGAAATATGACATAGATAGAGATGAACTATTTAAAAAAATGTATGACGAGGGTGTCGATAAGATCACTCTAATTGGTGCTAGTAAGGTAGAATCACAGAAAGAAAAAGAACTATCACTAAAATATAATCTTATAGAGGGTGTACCTAAATTTTATTATACAGTAGGTGATCATCCTGACGAGATACCAAAATGTGATCCTAAGTCAAGTGAAGGTGTATCATATCTTGATGAACTTAAAAATGTAGCATATGAGGAAGGGAAAGTTTCCGCCATTGCTATAGGAGAGATAGGGCTTGACTATCATGGAGACTTTAAAAATGAGTCTGACTATGAGAATCAGAAGAAATGGTTCGTCGAAGAGATTAGTATAGCAAGAGAATTGAATCTCCCCATAGTTGTACATTCAAGAGATGCGTGCAAAGATACTTTAGACATGGTGAGAACTTATGGCAAAGGGCTTCAAGGTATCATACATTGCTTTTCTTATGAAGCTGAGATAGCAAAAGAATATGTTAAGATGGGATATCATATAGGTATAGGTGGCACTGTCACATTTAAAAATGGCAGGAAAGTGAAAGAAGTAGTTGATGCTATAGACATAGCTAGCATAGTCACAGAGACAGATGCACCATGGCTTGCACCGACACCATATAGGGGCGAGAGAAACGAGTCATCTTACATAAAGTATGTTATAGAAGAAATCGCAAATATAAAAAAGATGGACATCGAGAAGGCGGCAGAGATCCTATATAACAATGCATTATCGGTATACAATATAAAATAACGCTGCAGGGGCAAGCCTGCAAGACATATTGGCGAGCTATGCGAGCCCGCATGGAGACTTAGATGAAGCATAAAGATAATTATAGATTATGTTATCTCATATCAGAAAAAGATAGAAATTCTATAATAAAAAAAATAAAAAAAACATATGATAGCCGTGTAACTACATACGAACTAAGATGTGATCACCTTGACTGCCTAAAAGGCAAAGGTGATATTTTATTGGCTATAGATACAATCAATTATGTGACATCAAAGTTTCCTCGCAAGAAATTTATAATCACTATAAGGACTAAAACTGAGGGTGGAAACATCTCGCTTAGCAAAAAAAGGTATGCGACATATATAAGTGAGTTGTATTATGGTGTAAAAGCAGATTATATAGATATTGAAGATAGATATTATGATGCGGTTAAAGAGTTGCTAGCTGATAAAAAAAACAAAGAGAAGATTAGAAACAAAAAGCATATAAAAATAATAGTATCAAAACATGTATTTGATAAAAAATTTTCTATAGTAAAATGCGAAAACATAATAAAACGACTTATGAAAAAGAAAGCAGATATACTAAAATTAGCGGTTAGGACTGAAAAATTGGCTGATGCCTGTGATTATATGAAATTTGCGAGAAAATATAGCACTATGATAAAAGCGCATAGGAAGGATTGTATATTTATAGCAATGGGTAAGGCAGGCCTTATATCGCGGATTTTCCCAGAGTATACCAATACAAAGATAGTATTTTTAGATACTTATAATAGAAATAATTCTTTAAAGAATAATAAACTTTTTCAACCAAATCTTAGAATGTTCCTTAGATTACACAGAGTCTATGCTATCAACAAATTTTTGAATCGCAGTAAATGTCTCGCTAGATAAGTCGTGTTCTACCTTGCAAGCATCTTCAAGTGCTTGCTTTTCTTTTACCCCGAGCTTCTTAAAAAGTTTTGCAAGAGTTTTGTGTCTTGTCCAAATGTCGTTGGCTATCTTCTCGCCAGAATTTGTAAGAAGGAGCATACCGTTATCATCCATTTTGATAAGGCCGCTTTCCCTAAGCCTCTTTGTTGCATATGTGACACTTGGCTTAGATACTTTGAGTAATTTTGCTACATCAACAGAGCGCACATAGCTCTGTTTTTCTTTGATTCTTAGGATCGCTTCAAGATAATCTTCTGCGGATTCACGAGGTTCCATAATTTCTCCTTACTTTTGTTAGATAGTTTAACTGAGATTTTTATTTTTTACAAAAATTAAAAAAATATAAAGTTTGACATTTTGGAAAAAATGATATATATTAGTTATGGTTAGATACGTCTAATTAATATTATACATCATAAATATTAATAAAGCAATACTAATTTAAGAGTCTATAAGGAGGAGAATATATGAATGTTTCAACTATAATATGTCTGACAGTTATTATCTTTCTTTGTGTTTTATCAATCCTTTATACTAAGAAGAATGGTGTTGCTTGTGTAGGAAATTGTAGTAATTGCAGCAAATGTAAAAGTTGTTGTAAGAATAAGAAAGGATAGAAAGAAACATGTTACCTTTGACATATGTAAAAACAGGAGACATGGCCAAAGTTTTAAAAGTTAGCGGCAAAGATATGGTAAGAAAGCATCTAGCTGATCTTGGATTTGTAGATGGCGCTATAGTTACTGTCATATCATCACATGATGGAGATATCATCTTAAATGTAAAAGATAGTAGACTGGCAGTAACTAGAGAGATGGCAGATAAGATTATGATAGAACTGGTTGACAGGAAAGACTTGATAAAAGCAAAAGTATTGTAAGGGGGTTTTTATGAAGACATTACGAGACATTGAGATAGGCAAGACTGCAAAAGTTTTAAAGATTCATGGTGAAGGCAAGGTGAAAAGAAGAATCATGGATATGGGTATTACTAAAGGGACAGAGATTTATGTGAGAAAAGTTGCTCCACTCGGCGATCCTGTAGAAATTACTGTTAGAGGCTATGAACTATCACTTCGAAAAGAAGATGCTGATATATTAGAGATGGAATAGGAGGAAATATGAGTTTAAAAATAGCACTTGCAGGAAATCCTAACTGCGGAAAGACTACACTTTTTAATGCGCTCACTGGATCAGCTCAATATGTCGGAAACTGGCCAGGAGTTACAGTAGAAAAAAAAGAAGGAAAATTAAAGACAAATAAAGATGTGGTCATACAAGACCTTCCAGGCATATATTCTCTGTCACCATATTCTTTAGAAGAAGTTGTATCAAGAAATTATCTTGTATACGATAAGCCAGATGCGATACTCAATATAGTTGATGGAACTAATATAGAGAGAAATTTGTATCTTACAACTCAGATTCTTGAGATTGGCATCCCTACAGTAGTTGCTATCAATATGATGGATGTAGTTGAGAAGAATGGCGATAAGATAGATATTGAAAGTCTTTCTAAAGCGCTTGGCTGTAAGGTTGTTAGTATGTCTGCTTTGACTGAGACTGGAGTATATGAAGCAGCTGATGCTTGTATCGAGGCATCAAAGCATGAAGTTGCAGAGTGCCCACACGTATTTACAGGATCAGTAGAGCATGCACTTGCTCATATAGAAGAATCTATACAAAAAGATGTTGCAAATAATAACATTAGATGGTTTGCTATAAAGATCTTTGAGAGGGACGAAAAAGCATATGAGGATTTAAAGATATCAAGTGATGTTCTTAAGCATCTTGAAGAGCACATAAAAGATTGCGAAAAAGAAATGGATGATGATGCAGAGAGTATCATCACCAATCAGAGATATGAGTATATTCAAAACTTAGTAAGTAAGACAGTTATAAAGAATAAAGGTAAAGATAATCTAACTACATCAGATAAGATTGATAAGATTTTAACTAATAGAATATTGGCGCTTCCAATATTTGCAGTCATAATGTTTGTAGTTTATTATATAGCTATGGGGCCTCTTGGCACATTTTTAACTGATTGGACCAACGATGTGCTTTTTGGTGAGATCATACCACCAGCAGTAGAAGGATTTCTTTCAAATCTTAATGTAGCAGATTGGGTTCAAAGTTTGATAATCGATGGTATAATTGGTGGTGTGGGCACAGTCCTTGGATTCGTACCACAGATAGCTATACTTTTCTTGTTACTTTCTATACTTGAAGATAGTGGTTACATGGCGAGAGTTGCATTTATATTTGATAGAATCTTTAGAAGATTTGGTCTTTCTGGAAAATCTTTCATACCTATGGTTGTTGGAACTGGTTGTGGAGTTCCAGCAATCATGTCTTGTAGAACTATAGAAGAAGAAAAAGATAGAAGGATGACCATCATACTTGCAACTTTCATACCATGTGCAGCTAAGATGGAGATAGTTCTTCTTATGACAGAAGCATTCTTCCCAGGCAATGCCTTCATAGCAACATCAATGTATTTTGTAGGTATAGCTATAGTAGTTGTATTTGGTATCATACTTAAGAAGATGAAATATTTTTTAGGTGATCCTGCACCATTTGTAATGGAATTGCCTGCATATCACTTCCCTTCAATTAAAGGTCTACTTATACATACTTGGGAAAGAGTTAAAGGATTTATGATTAAAGCAGGAACAATTATCTTCACAGCTTGTGTAGTACTCTGGTTCCTTATGAACTTTAACTTTAGGTTACAACTTGTTGAACTTGAAGAGAGTATACTTAAGAGCATAGGTGAGGCGATAGCATTTATATTTGCACCACTTGGATTTGGAACTTGGCAAGGTGCAGTTGCATCTGTATCAGCAGAGATAGCAAAGGAACAAGCTACAGCAACACTTGGTATGCTTGCGCATGCTGCATCAGAAGATGAAGAAGATATAATGGTTGCTATACAAAATTTCTTTAATGGCAATGCATGGACTGGACTTAGTTTCATGCTCTTCAATATATTTAACGCTCCTTGTCTTGTGGCAATAGTCACTGCATTTAGAGAACAGAGAAGTTCAAAATGGGGTTGGTTCACATTTATATTCCAGATGCTTGTAGGATACTTGATTGCGATGTGCACTTATAACATAGGAATGTTCGCGACAGCAGGAGTGTTTAACTTAGCTACGATAGTATCATTCATAGTGGTTATTATAGTTTTAGTATTATTATTTAGACCAGTTAAAATAAACAAATAATATTTATATATTAGAATATTGATAAAACTCCTTAAAGTAAAGCAGGGCTCCCATCTGATAGCCCTGCTTTTTGCATTTTATAAGGTTTTATTGCTTGACAAATGGTGTGTTTTAAGATATTATAAATAAGTTATATGATAAGGCGATGTAGCCAAGTGGTAAGGCGTGGGTCTGCAACACCCTGATCATCGGTTCAAATCCGATCGTCGCCTTGGTTTTATATACGGCGCCATGGTCAAGCGGTTAAGACATCACCCTTTCACGGTGGTATCACGGGTTCGATTCCCGTTGGCGTCATGTGTCGCCAATATTGGCGATTTTTTAATAAGAGGTGAATATTATGATGAGTAGAAGTACACTTCGCAAAGTCGGAGCGGTGATAGCAATAATACTAGTACTCGCAATGGTACTTGCATATCTTTCATATCTAAAATAATATGATATGTACAAAGTGTATATAAAAGGTTATGTTGGTAATCTTGGCACTAAAGTTTTAATTGAGAAAAGACATGATGAACTTTTAAATTACTTTGACGCAAGTTACCTAGATAAGGTTTTGAGTGATATTAATGGCGGGGCACATCCGCCTTTATTTATTGGCGATGAAAATGCGGCTATAGAGGTGATTGATAGAGAGGCTATAGGCAAGGGAGGCGTTCTCGCAAGCCTCTGGAAGATCTGTGATAGAAATAAATGTGGTATAAGGTATAATCTGCTGGCCATGCCAATACTCCAAGGAACTATAGAGATATGCAACTATTTTGACTTAAACCCATATCGCTTATTAACAGATAACTCAGAACTATTATTTGTCAATTGTAGGGCGAGCGAGCCCATGATACTCGTCGGCGAGACAACTTCAGATAAAAAAAGAATAAGAGTCGACAACGATATGGAGTCATACCTCACCAAAGATTTCAAAGATGAGATAGATAAGATCATACCAAACTATACAAAAAAATTATGAGAAGCGTAGTAATTCATAAATCGAATAATTCAATGGACATGTTGAATGGGCCACTTATGGGTAAGCTCATTGCATTTGCTATGCCAATAGCTATAACAAGTGTATTGCAACAACTTTTTAATTCTGCTGATATAGTAGTGTGCGGAAGGTTTGTTGGCAATGTGGCACTTGCGGCAGTTGGAGCTAACTTTCAGATCATCAATCTTTTTATCAATGCCTTCCTTGGTTTATCTGTCGGCGCCAATGTCATGATCGCCAATTACATAGGAGCGGGCAAGATTCAGAAGATATATAATGTAGTTCATACAGCTATGACATTTGCAATGCTATTTGGAGTGATACTTACTATACTTGGATTATTCTTTTCAAGGAATATACTTATATTTCTTGGTACTCCAGAAGATATACTTGCACCAGCTACACTTTATCTTAGAATAATTTTTATCGGTATGCCATTTATGGTAGTGTATAATTTTGGTGCTGCTATACTTAGAAGCATAGGTGATACAAAGAGACCGCTTATACTGCTTACAATTACTGGTATAATCAATGTTATTTTAAATATATTTTTTGTAGTTGTATTTGGCATGGGGGTTGAAGGAGTTGCCATAGCGACTGTCACAGCCAATGCTATAAGCTCTATAACAATTGTTATATTCCTTGTCAAAGAGAAGAGTGTAGTAAAATATGATTTTGGCAAGTTTATGATAGCGAAAGATTCTCTTCTTAAAATAATGAAAATCGGTATACCTAGTGCCATACAGGGCATGGTATTTTCTATATCAAATCTATGTGTCCAATCGGCTATCAATTCACTTGGCACAAGCGTTATAGCAGCAAGCACAGCTGCATTTAACTTGGAGTGCTTCCCTTATTTTATGATTAGTGCATTTAGCTCAGCCTGTCTTACATTTATGAGCCAAAACTACGGAGCTTTGCAGTATGATAGATGTAAGGTTGTTCTTAAAGATTGCATGATATTATCACTCATATTTTCAGGGGCACTTATAGTCGTTATTGTTATCTTTGCAAGAGAGCTTCTGGGACTTTTTACTTATGATAAAGAAGTTATCGAGATAGCAATGAGAAGAATATATATAGTCTGTGCACTTAACTGGATATCTTCCTTCTATGAAGTGTTATCAGCTGGACTTAGAGTTTTAAGACATCCTATGATTCCAGCAGTGCTAATTATGATAGGAACAGTATTTTTTAGATTTGCATGGATATTCACAGTATTTCCAATCTATAAGACTTTTGATTCTATACTTGTGGTGTATCCTCTGTCGTGGGTGATTATAATAATTCCTATGGTAATAGCATATATTAAAGTAAGTAAAGTTATGCTTAATTAGTGCATTTATAAGACTAATTGATAATCATTTGCTTATGTTATGGTATTGTGTTAAAATATAAGATTGTAGGGAACCTCTAAAAAGGAGCATTTTTGGAAGCTTGCTTTTATAAAATGCGACGAATTTAAGGTTCCAACTGGGCACACACTCGAAAAACGGAGTTTTTCGAGGTGCCCTGTAGATATATAAGTAGTGCTTAAGGAATCTGAAAGGAGGATGTATGGCACGTAAAAAAGAAGAAGCTCGTTATGAGACAAAATATGGTGAGATTGTTATAAGTCCTAAGGTTATAGCAAAGACAGCAGGCCTTGCAGCATGCGAGAGTTTTGGTGTGGTTGGTATGGCTGCAGTTAATTTTGCCAATGGACTTACAACTATACTTAAGAGCGAAGAGCTTAATAAGGGCGTAGTTGTTGAGATAGTTGATAATAAAGTAAAGATTGATTTACACATCATAGTTGCATTCTCAGTCAATATAAAGGCATGCAGTGACAATGTAATAGAAAATGTAAAATATAAAGTAGAGGAACTTACAGATCTACATGTAGATGAGATCAATATATTTGTAGAGGGTGTAAGAGTGATAGATTAATATGGATGCTGGACATAGAATAAAAGAAGCGTTTCTTGCTGGTGCCGCTAATCTATATAAGCACAAAGAATACGTTAATGAATTAAATGTATTTCCAGTACCTGATGGTGATACTGGAACCAATATGTACATGACACTTAAGGCAGCTTGTGATGCAGTAGGCAATATAGAATCTGAAAGCGTAGAAAATGTCTGCAAGGCTATAGCAAGTGGTTCTCTTCGTGGTGCGAGGGGAAATTCTGGTGTCATAATGTCTCAGATTTTAAGAGGCTTTACTAATTATATTAAAGAAGCTAAGAAGATAGATGTGACACTTCTTCTTGCTGCAACAGAGAAGGCAAAAGAGACAGCATATAAGGCAGTTATAAAACCTAAAGAAGGCACAATCCTTACTGTTATGAATGCTCTCGCGACAAAAGCTAAAGAGATGTCAAAAAGCAAAGTTTCTGACATAGAGAAACTTGAGCAAGTTGTCGCATATGGAGATGAGATGTTAGAAAAAACTCCAGATATGCTCCCTATACTTAAGGAAGCAGGAGTTGTAGATAGTGGTGGGCAAGGACTTATGTATTTTGCTCATGGAGCCCTCTCTTATCTTAAAGGTGAAGATGTAGAATTGCTTGAAGGTGATGGCGATGGCATAAAGCACAATATAAACCTTAAGATAGAAGAAGACCAAGATATAAAATTCGGATATTGTACTGAATGCATCATCAATACTTCAAGTAAGTTTAAAGAGGGTGCGACCGAAGAGATTATAGAGTACTTAGAGGGTATAGGAGATTCGCTTGTAGTAGTTGGTGATGACGAATACATAAAGATACATGTACATACTAATCATCCAGGCAAAGTTTTCGAAAAGGGGCTTGAATATGGTTTCCTTACCAACTTAAAAGTTGATAATCTAAAACTTGAGCATCAAGAGAAAGTTATCAAGGATGCAGAGAAGAAAGCGAAAGAATTTGCTAAAGGTAAAGAGGGGACAGCACAAAAAAATCTTGAAGAGATAGGTTTTGTCGCAGTATCAAGTGGTGAGGGTCTAACCGCTTTATTTAAGGACCTCGGTGTAGATAAGATTATCACTGGCGGGCAGACTATGAATCCATCTACAGAAGATTTTATCAATGCGATTAATGAAGTCCCTGCCAAAAATGTATTTGTATTCCCTAATAATAGCAATATTATAATGGCTGCAAAACAGGCTGAAAGCATCGTTAAAGACAAAAAAGTGCATGTAATCAATACTAAAAATGTCTTACAAGGCATCAATAGTATGATATATTTTACTGATGATAAGGATATCCAGAAGATTAAAGACAAGTTCAATGAGAGTATAGCCAATGTCAAAACTCTTCAGATAACTTATTCGATACGAGATACGATGATTGAAGATATAAAGATTAAAGAAAATGACTACATTACACTCGGAGACAAAGGCTTACTTTATACGAATAGGGATGTGCTTAAAAGTATAGTTGGTGCATACGAGAAGATAAAAGACGATAAAGATTCGATAGTCACTATATACTATGGCAGCGATGTTACAGAAGCTGATGCGATGAAAGTGAAAGAGGAACTTGAAAGTAGATACAAGAACCTTGAAGTAACAGTATATCAAGGTGGACAACCAGTATATTATTATTATATATCAGTTGAATAAAAAGGTGGCTTCGGCCACCTTTTTAAAGCAACCTTTAATAAAGGGTAGAGAGCATGGGTGATCTTACAAAAATTAAAGGGATAGGACCAAAACTAGAGAAATATTTTAATGCTCTCGGTATAGAGAATGCAAAAGATCTTCTATATTATTTTCCAAGAGACTATGAAGCCTATGAAGACATAATAGATATAATAAAACTCGAAGTTGGTAAGGTACAGACAATTAATGCTGTAGTTGTTACAAAACCAAGTCTCTTTAGGAGAGGAAGAGTTAGTATCACATCTTGTGTTCTTGATGATGGTACGGGAAGAATTAGAGCTTATTGGTTCAATATACCTTTTATCAATAAGACATTAACTGTCGGAAAGAGTTTTGTATTTCGTGGTAGAGTTAATAGAGTTAGAGATGGCTATGCCTTATCTCAGTGTAAGATATTTAAGAAGGATGCATACGAGTCACTTAAAGGAAGTCTTAGCCCTGTGTACTCTATAACAAAGGGACTGTCCAATAACACCATTAAAAAGACGGTGAAAGAGTTACTTGAAGATGATAGGCTCAATAAAGACATTGTTATAGAATATCTTCCTGATGATATTATAAAAGAAAGAGAGCTTTGTGATCTCTCTTATGCATTTAAACATATACATTATCCTATAGATATAGATGACATGCTTAAAGCAAGGAAGAGGCTTGTATATGATGAATTCTTTATATTTTCACTCGCCATGCAGAGAGAAAAAGAAAAGAATAAGGTCAAAGGTAGAGAGGAATATAAGGCAGTTGATGAGAAAGAGTTAAATTCCGTTGTAAAAGAACTGCCATATAAATTGACGACTGGTCAGATAGAAGTTATTAAAGAGATAGTTTCTGATTTTAGATCTGGCAATAAGATGAATCGACTTCTTGAAGGGGATGTGGGATCAGGTAAGACCATAATCGCTATACTTATAAGCTATCTAGTGGCAAGACTTAAAATCCAGACTGCTTTCATGGCGCCAACTGAGGTTCTGGCGGAGCAACATTTTGAAAATATTTTAAAGCTTGGTTTTGCTAAGGCCTTTGATGGAAATGAAAAGTATCACGAAGGCGAAGTTGTAGTAGCCTTACTCACTGGCAATACTAAAGTGAAAGATAGAAAGATAATACTTGAAGCGCTTGAAAAAGGCGATATAGATATATTGATAGGAACTCATGCACTTTTTTCTAAAGATGTAATATATAAAGACCTTGGATTTATCATTATAGACGAACAGCATAGATTCGGAGTGGGACAAAGGAAGGCACTTGAGGAAAAGTCGCATAATGCCAATGTATTAGTTATGTCTGCTACACCTATACCAAGGACTTTGGCGATGTTATATTATGCTGATATGGAGATAAGTAGACTTACAGATAAGCCGCTTAATAGACTACCGATTAAAAATTATGTAGCCGATGTAAAAGAGAGAGAAAAAAGTTATCGGTCTATGAAGAAACAGATAGATCTAGGACATCAGGCCTATGTAATATGCGCAGCTATAGAGAAAAGTGATGATGAAGATGTAGGAAGCTTTGCTAATTATCAAAATGTATATGATTATGCAGATATTTTAAAAAAGTTTTATGGTGATAGTATAAAGATTGGAATTCTTCATGGCAAGATGAAAAATAGTGAAAAGTATGAAGTCATGCAGAAGTTTAAAAAAGGTGAGTATCAGATTTTGGTATCAACCACTGTCGTAGAAGTTGGTGTCGATGTTCCCAATGCTACTTACATCATGGTCGAAGATGCAGAGTCTTTTGGACTTGCTGAACTTCATCAATTAAGAGGAAGAGTTGGTCGTGGTGATGCTCAAAGTTTTGCGCTTTTTGTAGACACTAATCCGACAGATAAATCTAAAGAAAGACTCAAAGTACTTGCCTCATCTAATGATGGTTTCTATATAGCAGAAGAAGATTTAAGACTTCGTGGACCAGGGGATATATTTGGCGTAAAGCAATCAGGAGATATGGATTTTAGACTTGCTGATATGTATACTGACATAGGACTTTTTAGAGCCGCATCAGTTGATGCGAAGGAATATCTAGATAAAAAGATTGATATGACAGAAGCTGTAAAAGAGAGACTTGATCAGTATGTCAAGATGGGATATGTAATATAAGATGAGAGTTATAGCTGGTGAAAAAAGACATCTATTGCTTAAAACTTTAAGTGGTATGTCCATAAGACCTACGACTGATAAGATTAAAGAGACACTTTTTAATATGATACAGTTTGACATACCGGGGTCTAATTTTCTTGATCTTTTTGCTGGAAGTGGAGCAATTGGGATAGAGGCACTTAGTAGGGGCGCAAAACTTGCGACATTTGTTGACAATAATAACGAGGCAATCAAAGTAATAAAAGAAAATCTAACCCATACAGGGCTTAATGATGTAGCTAGGGTTATAAAAAGAGATGCTGATAAAGCTATAGAGACCTTAGGTGACGAGAATATAACTTATGATATAGTTTTCATGGACCCACCATATGACAAGAAACTATATATATCAGTGTTTGAAGAATTATCAAAATCTAACGTCATCGATGAAAAAACCATTATCATACTTGAGACAAATCTAAAAGATGATGTGAGTGATGTAGAAAAACTTGGTTATGTTATACATAAAGTAAAAGAATATAAAAGCAATAAGCATATATTTTTTAGAAGAAAGGTAGGATAAACTTATGAAGATAGGTATCTATCCTGGATCATTTGATCCTATAACTTATGGACACATAGACATCATAGAGAGGGCTGCTAAGATAACAGATAAACTTATAGTGTCGGTTCTAAATAATTCAGCCAAGAATCCTCTCTTTAGTGTGAACGAACGAGTAGAGATGATAAAAAAAGCGGTAGAAGGATTTGATAATGTTGAAGTGGAAAGTTTTGAGGGACTTACCGTTGATTATTGCAAGGCCAAAAAGGCCTCGTTTATGATAAGAGGTTTAAGGGCTGTCACAGATTTTGAATATGAGCTTCAACTTGCCCAGACCAATAGAGCCCTTTATGATAAAGTAGATACTGTATTCTTATTAACTAATCTTAATTATGCCTATCTTTCATCGAGTGCTGTAAAACAAGTCATAAAATATGGCGGAGATGTGAGCAAGTTTGTTCCGCAATATGTGGAAGCTAAGCTTAAAGAAAAATATAGTAAATAATCTAAAAAAGTGATATAATGTAAGGCGGATTGATTTTATATTGATAAGGAGTATCGTATGGCTATAAGCAATCTTGAGACAATAATAGATAATATAGAGCAGATGATAGATAATGTTCGTCCAGACAATCGTGGTAGGATTATGCTTCCAAAGGACACCCTTCGTCAGCTCATAGGTGAATTAAAAACTTCTATCCCTGATGAGATAAAGAGATATAATGAAAAGGCTCGTGAACTTGAATTGTCTAAAAATCGTGAACTTGAGCAGGCAAGACACAATGCAGAGCGAATCATGAACGAAGCAAATGAGATGAAGGACAAGATGCTTAATGAAAGCGAGCAGGTAAAGCTAGCAGAACAGAGGGCAAGAGAAGTCCTTGAAGATGCAACTCGTCGAGCAAATGAGATGCTAGCCAACGCAGAGTTAAATGCAAGAAGTGTATATGAGAATTCTATAAAAGAATATGATGAATCACTTGTATATATGATTAATTTTATACAGACCCTAGGAACAGATGTATCAGGTATTATGAATAGTCAATTACAAGCACTTAGCAACAAACTCAATGAAGTGGTCAACACACGGACAGAACTTCAAAATAATCTAGCAAGATCACAAGTTCAAACCAATGTATTCAATAAGCCTGCTTGGGGTTAGATGAAAGAGATTATAGTAGGAAAATTAGATGATAGCATGCGATTTGATAAATATATACATAAGATATTTAAAAAGATGCCAACAAGTACTTTTCATAAGCTACTAAGAAAAAAATATTTTAAGATAAATGATATAAAAGCAGATGGCCGAGAGATACTTTCTGTGGGAGACAGGGTGGCCATTTTTTTGTCAGGTGAGACCTACGATAGATTCGTTGGTGATAAAGATGAAAGAAATATAGGCGGTAATAGTAAGCATAGATCATTAAGCAACGACAAAAGCTATAAGAATAATAATGTAGCAGAGACAAAAAAACGGATAGTATACGAAGATAAGAATGTTATAATATATGATAAAGAAGTCGGGCTTCTCTCTCAAGGTGATAGATCTAATGATAAGTCAGTCAATACAATACTTAATGAATATCTTGGAACATCTAAGACAAAAGAAGCTTTTAAGCCATCAGTTGTCAATCGACTTGATAGAAATACAAGAGGGCTTATAATATTTGCTAAAACATATATTGCAGCAAGAGAGATATCACGTATGATAAAAGATGGAGAGATAGATAAATACTATCTTGCGACAGTTAATGGTAGGGTTAAGAAGGATAAAGAATTAATCACTCATCTATTAAGGAAAGACACTAAAACCAATAAAGTTGAGATAAGAGAATATAAATGCAAAGTCTTAGACGGATATTCAAAAGTGAGTCTTGAATATAAAGTACTAAATAGAGAAAAAGATGTAAGCACTTTAGAGGTTAGGCTCATCACAGGCAAGTCTCATCAGATAAGAGCAGAGTTATCATATATTGGACACCCGCTTCTCGGAGACAAGAAATATATGGATGCTTCGCTTTATAAGATGAATGTCGAGAAGTATGGGGTGAAGACTCAGGAACTTATGTGCTATAAGATAAGATTTGGAAAATTCGAAGATAAGGAATTAGAAAAGTTAAGTGATAAAACATTTAAGTTAAGATAGATCAAGTGAATAGAGGATAGGTTATGAATTATAGCAGTGTTAAAAACAAAGTAGCAATTATGCTTGTGGCAGTGATGTTACTTACATCTTGTGGCACTTCTTCTAGGAGACAAGATGTAGTTGATAATATCATTCCAGATTATAAGGTGAGGATGTATACTGTGGCAGACCTTATACCTTATACATATAAAGAGATAAGAAACGCCCAAGCTTTCTATGGAAAAGAACTCTCGGACTTTTTTAATGAAAATACAGCCACTGAGGCGGTGGTAAAAAGGACCACCAAAGAAGAAGAGGATGCCTTCAATAGAGAACTCATGTATAGAAATCACAACTACAAGACTATAAAGAAGAGATTTGCCATGTATGTGGGAGACGGAAACCAAGTCCAAGAGGATAAGGAAGCGGATAGGCAGAAGGAATACGATGATTACTACAAATTGGAAAATGCTGAAGGCGCTAGTGTAATAAAGAAGTATAATGATGGTAAAATATCTGGTATGCCTCTTATGAGTATAAGAGTTGATATGTCTACTGCTACTATGTCATCACTTGATTCTCTATATTCGCAGGCTCTATGTGAGATATATGAACCAGTGTATATAGAAAACTCTATATATAAGAGATTAAAATTTGGCGACACTATAGACTTAGTCGTTCCCGCAACTAATAGTACTATGGGGGCAAGCGAGACAAAGAAAGTGACTTGCACTTATGTCGCAACAGATTCGCTCGCTTATACTAATGAAGATGGCAATGAGTCATATTATTTCTTGGCATATACAGATGGCACTAATGATGTAAGAAGAGTTCTTAATTATTATGGAGAGACACTAGAGACTTATAAGGAGACAGCGATGCTACAATTCATGAAGTATGCTCGTGTTGCAAGAGCCAATGAACCACAGAGACTTATGATAGCTGTGGCACAAGATAATCTTACAGAATATAATTTTGATGAGCTTGCAGTGAGAGCTCTTAGCGGTGGATATCTTGTATATGATTACAAAGATTATGTATACGCCAATTCCGTGACCACCAATCTAAAAGGTTATATAACTTCTCTTGTGGAGTATGACAACCAAAGAATAGATAACGAATTCTATAACTCAAAATAAAAAACTGGGGCAGCCCCCAGTTTTTTATTGATCTATCGATCGCCGTAGTTGGTGTCTATGTCGTCTTTATCTACCGGCAGGTAAGTGAAGTTGCCTTGGACATCTGATGATTTTAGTACGTTGATAAAAGCCATGGAATCATTTTTTCTTATGATGTGAGTTACTTTTCTGAGTTCTGGTTGAGTTACGACAGTATAGAGTATAGTTTTATCTTTTTTAGAATAGCTACCTATACCATGTAATACTGTAGATGAGTGGCCTGTTCCTTCAAGTAAAGCTTGAGATATGAGGTCAGGCTTCTCAGTAACTATAAGTATAGTTCTTGCCTCATAGTGTCTATAAGATAAGTTTATAGCTTGAGTCATAACATATTGGTATATGATAGAGTAGAAAGAGTGTTCCCAACCATAAAGCACACCTTGTATAAGTATAAGTACTACATTGAATCCAAGTACCCAACCGAAAGTTTGTATGTGAAGTTTTGCAGATAGTGACATAGCGATGAAATCAGTACCACCACCTGATACACCACATCTAAACCAAAGCGAAGCACCATAACCACCAAGAAGGCCTCCAAATATGGCACATATCATAGGGTCTGTAGTTAGCTTCACATAAGGTATGTAGTCTGCTATGAATGAGAAAAAGAACATTATAAGGAATGAGTTGATAGTATAACCCTTACCTACTATAAAGAAACAAAATATAGCAGGGATTGAGTTAAATATAAGGTTGAATACAGTTATAGTAATATGGATATTGAAATTGTCGGCAAGTAGTCTTTGAGCAAGATAACTTAGACCAGTAAGCCCAGTGGGTAAGATGTCTGCTTGGTACACGAACCATTTGAGTGAGATGGCATAAAGTATGATACCAAGGAGTATGAGTGTAAGCTTGATGCCGAGGTTCATTGGCTTAATCTGCTTGATCTGCTTTATAAATTTTCTTCTATTTTCTCCGTGCATTTTGACCTCTATAATATAGGTGGATATTCATCTATATTTTCTTATATGTTATAAATTTATAATTGATGCCTTCATAATCATGCAATTCTGATTCTTTTTCTATCTTAAATCCATTTTTTTCAAGATCGGGGAAATATGTATCTGCATCAAAGGTTTTATCAACCTTAGTAATGAGACAAGTGTCGCATAGATCTATAAGTTTTTCATAGATAGATGCTCCGCCGATAACGAAAATTTTTTTATCTGGGAATCTATCTACTATATCTTTAATCTCACTTTTTTCTTTTATAAAATATATGTTGCCGACATTCTCGTAATCTTTTTTTAGTTCATCATTGGTAGTGAATACTATGTTGATGCGATTTTTAAGAGGCATCTTATCTTTAAAACTAAAGAGAGTTTTTCTGCCCATGATGACTATGCTATCTTTTGTAGTTTCGCGAAAAAACTTCATATCATCAGGTATTGATATGAGAAGCTTCCCGTCTTTTCCTATGCCATTTTTTGCATCTACACATGCTATAGCAATCATGCCTTATATTTTACAACTAAGTATGCATATTTTCAATATATTAGTTTGTACATTTTTGTCAAAATGTTTAAATTTTTGTTGAAGCCTTTAGTTATTATTAAAAATTTATTAAATCCATCTATTAAGTTGACAGATGCACTTGAATTATATACAATTAGTGGTAGAGAGGGGGTGTAAATATGGGGAATTTTTTGAAAAAAGTTTTGTCTGTAGTACTTATATGTAGCTTAATATTTACTACAAATGCAATTACTACTTTCGCAGAAGTACAAAACGATGAGACAATAGAGACAACCATAGAGGAGACAACAACCGAGGAAGAGACAACTATAGAGGAGACAACAACCGAGGAAGAGATAACTATAGAGGAGACAACAACGGAGGAAGAGACAACAACCGAGGGAGAGACAACTATAGAGGAAACAACAGTAGAGGAAGAGACGGAAACTGAGGAGGAGAAAACTGAAGAATCCGTAGGGGCGAGTACCTCGAGTCCGGAAGAGACAATTGTTGAAGAAGAGATAACAGAAGAATTCGTAGAGACGTTCATCGCGACTCCCGCAGAGATGAAAGTTCTTAAGACAACAGCTCTTTTTGGTGATGGAGAGAGTTTTAAATTTAAATTCGTGGTACCTGGTCCAGAAGACGATCCAAATCCATTTGGATGGTTTAATAGTGAAGGCGGTCCACGAACAATAGAGTATAGTTCTGAAGATATCACTACAAATCCAGTTACTATTCCAGTTTTTTACCCTGCAGCTTGGTCTGGTGGTTGGACTGACCCTGACTGGATAAATGTAGGATGGACAAATGAAAGCGATGGTAATAATTGGATATCAGACGATCAACTTGATACTTTAGTTGAAAATTGGACAGCTAATCCAACAGAAAATATAACTGTAAGAGTAAACATGTCTGAGATTTGGAGTTCAAGTTTAAAAACTCCTCCTACGAAAACTTCTTATTTTGTAGGAGAAGAAATTGATCCATCAGGACTCGTATTTGAAGCATCAGATGAAATAAGTAGCCCAGCAACTTGGACAAAAGATATACCATATGATGAACCTCAGTTTGAAAGATTATATTCATATCAACTTCTTGATGAGAGCGAAGCAGTTATAGCAGGAAATACTGTAACGGCTGAAACTAAATATTGTAAATTCATCTACAACACAAGGAATGAGCATAAGGTTGAACTGGATGTGAAAGTTCCACACACATTTACATTTGTAACAAACGAAAATTATCCAGAAAATTTTGGATATTTTGACGCAGATCATACTATAAATATAATTACATATCATTCAGAACAGTTAGATACTCATCCTATAGAAATTCCACTAGTTTATAATATTGCTTATCAAGATACTGGAGCATGGGTTGATGTAGGTTGGCTTCTTTATAAAGGCGAAGGCGTGCCAGAGGAGTTCTTATCTGATGAACAACTTAGTGTTTTGGTTGAAAGTTGGAAAAATAATGCAACTGAAGATGTAAAAGTTAGGGTAAATTTTGATCCGATATACCATTCGAGTGTGAAACAAATGCCTGATAAAGTTGATTATTATGTAGGAGAAGAAATTGACCCTACGGGACTTATCATCGAAGTATCAGACCAGATTTTTGATACAGATGTACCAACTTGGACAAAAGATATAGCATATGATGCAATTCAGTATAAAGATCTATTCGCAAGAGAAATATTAGATGCAGATAAGAATTCTCTTGGTTGGGATACAGTAACTGCAAATGCAAAGTATTGCAGATTCCGTTTTAAAACTTCAGTTTATGAAGATGTTGAAATTAATATTTTAAAAGCTGTGTCTGAAATATCTATAAAGAAAGAGCAAGATTGGAAAGAATATTCTACTGGTGAGAGATTTGATGGTAAAGGCCTTGTGATCAATGTAAAGTATGATGATAATACAACTGGAGAAGTAGCTTATAATGATAAAAGAATTCTATTCTTATTTGATCCATATGAGCTTGCAGCTGATACTTCTCAAGTAAATGTTTTATTTGGTGGTCAGTCTACGCCTACTACTGTCACAATGGTAGACAATGCATACGTACTATATTATTACAACAAATCTACTGATAGTGTCCATTCTATATATACATATGCTGGCGATGAGAACAATGTAATATCTGCACTAGATAATGCTGTGTCACAAGGTGCAACTGGTTTTTATAGGATAGGCGCAAATGGGTACTATGATGGCTTTAAAAAATATAATAAAGACTCTGAAAAGACTTTAACAAGGGATGAGGCTTTATCAATATATAGAGAAGAGTATGATGGTAATTCAAGCATTTATATAGGAGCATCATTTGAAGCTCCTGTACCACCAACGCCACCAGCACCACCAACACCGCCAACACCAATACCACCATCAGGTGGTGGAGGTAGCCCTAGTGGAGGCGGAGGTAGTAGCCCATCAGTAGGTCCTATGGGCGATTTAACCAAAAATCCAATATATCAGCAACAATTATTGCAAAGCGTGCAGATTAATAAGACCAATAATATACCTCAGACAAAGCTAGTTGCTAATACAGAGCTTGCTACTTCTTTGCTTAATGATCCAGAAAATGCTAAAATACCTACATCAAATATAACAGATGAAAATGGAAACACAGGTTTTGGAAAATGGCAGAAGGCACCAGGAACTAACTCATGGTACTTCCTTGCAGGAGATATGAATGCAAATGGAACTCTTGGTACTGCAGGTTTTGTATCAAGCGGTCTATATAATCTTTCTTGGGGATCAACAAGTGGATGGTATAGTTTTGATGCAAATGGTATGATGCAGACAGGATGGCAAGAAGTAAATGGGAAGATATATTATTTTGAACCAGATTCAAATATTGCAAGCTTTGGTACAGCAGCAGTGGGTTCAAAAACTATTGATGGAAAGACATATAGTTTTGATGAAAAGGGTGCATTAATATCATAATGGGAATTGTAATTGCAATCTTAGCTTTAGGCTTTATAATATTTATTCATGAGTTTGGCCATTTTATGATGGCCAAACTTTTTAAAGTGCCGGTAAGAGAATTTTCTATTGGTATGGGACCAAGGGTGTTAACCAAGATATGGCACAACACTCGCTATAGCCTTAAAGCCTTTCCATTTGGTGGAAGCTGTGCGATGATAGGAGAAGACTCTGCGGGGTCAGGCGACTTTACTGAAGCCGAGGATGTGAAGATAGATGAGAATGGCCTATATGATTTTGATGGTGTAAAATATACTAAAGAAGAAATAGATAACAATAATTTTTCTGTAATAAGTCCTGTGAAAAAGTTTTTCATATGCATATCAGGACCAGCGATGAATTTCTTACTTGCTTTTGTCCTTGCTATCTTTCTTGTGCAGCTTGTTGGCTTCGATGTGCCAGTGATAAACGAGGTGTCTGTAGATTCTGCTGCTATGGATGCAACACCTATAAAATTACAATCAGGAGATGAGATTATAGAACTTGAAACTCCTGAAGACAAAGAAAAAGTTATAGCTTATAGAGACATAATGATATTTATGCAGCTTAATAATGATGATTTTAAGGAGAAGCATTATCCTCTTGTTATAACATTTAATAGAGACGGGCAAGAGTATAAGACTTTGGTGTATCCAAGATATAATGAAGAAGAAGATAGAGTTCTTATAGGCATTTCATTTAAAAATATGGTCAATCGCCCAACGAATATAATAGAGACATTTAAGATGGCGGGGAAAGAACTATACTTCTATGTGAAGACCACTGTCATGAGCCTTAAACTTCTTATAAGAGGAAAACTTAAGACAAGAGATATCTCAGGTCCTGTTGGAACTGTAGCAGTTATGGGTGATGCTATAAGTGAAGCAAGTTCAAATGGTGTCGGAAGTATATTCTACACCTTAGCAACGCTTATAGTTCTCATATCATCAAATCTTGGAGTTATGAATCTTCTTCCTATACCAGCACTTGATGGTGGAAGGATAGTATTTGCAGCGATAGAGATGATTATAGGTAGACCTATAGATAAGAATATAGAAGGTATGGCCAACACAGTTACTATGGTGCTCTTACTTATATTTATGGTGTGGATATTTGGAATGGATATATATAAACTTTTATCAGGAACATTATATTAGTATATGAAGAAATTTTTTGATGTCGTAAAAGTTAATTTTGAGGATGAACTAGAGCAATACTTTGCTGATGTAGAAGTTGAGAGCATAAAGATGACGAAAGGGAAAGATGCTCTCAATTTTTATCTTGTTTCAAAATATATAATTCCATACGACATCATAGAAGAAGCGGAAGAGAAAACCGCAAATGATCTATATGATAGAGATAATGTAAGTGGGAGTGGAAATGGTGAATTAATAAAGCTCATTAATTTTAGATTGCGCTATGAACTTGATTCTGCGTGGAACTGCAAAAACATATTCGAAAAAGTGGAGAACGATTTTTACAAAGAATTAAAAAACAATATGCCGATCGCAAAATCATTTATAAAAGAGGAATTCACAGAGTTTACGGATGACAACACTCTAAAGCTTGGGTTTGACCATATAAGTAGTTTTGAAGCGATACAGCATGAGATAGTCGATTATATTAAAGATACATTTAAGAATAAATATGGCAGGGATATAACGATTAATATACAATGGGTTGAAAGTTCGTATGGCGGAAATGCAAGTTATGAAGCAGCAATAAAAAGCAATAGTTATATAGATGAACCAAAAGAAAAAGATAGCATTATAGATAATATAAAAGAAAATGGTAAAACTATAGACAATGAAAAAAAGAAGGATTCGCATGATACAAATGCAAGAAAACCATTAGGACGAACTGGACGACGAAGTGGGATAACCATGGATGGTGAGATTCTTTTTAATATAGTTAGGGCAAAAACTAAGCCTCGTCTAAAAGTTGTGACAATATCGGAATTACTTTATGATATGGACAATGTGGAATTTACTGGGGTTTTATATAATTTAAAGAAATTTATATCACCAAAGAATAAAAAAAATGTGGCAGTATTTTCTTTATACGTTACGGATAATGAAAATTGTATAGAGATCAAATTCTTTGGAGCGAAAGAGGACGCTGAGCTTTTTGATAAAAGATTTAAGATAGGCGATGAACTAAAGGTAGAAGGAAAGACAAAATATGATACATTTGCAAGTTCATATGTCTGTGAACCTTATACTATAACGAAAACATCTCATAGGACTATGATAGAATACGGCAAACCAGGGGATGATGACTACTATAACGAGATAGTTACTGATAGGGTTGATAATGAGAAAGTGAAAAGAGTTGAACTTCATCTTCACACAAAATCAAGTGCTCAAGATGGCATAGGAGATGTTAAACAATATATAGCTACTGCTAAGAGATTTGGTATGACTGCTATGGCCATAACTGACCATGGTGCCGTCAATGCGCTTGCAGATGCTCATGAATACGTATATAAAGATCTAAAAGACAGTGATTTTAAAATAATAAATGGTGTTGAGGGCTATCTTGTTGAAGATGCCGACAAATATATCTATGATAGCGATGATAATGAAGTTGCTGTAGACTATTCATTTGATGGAGATTTTGTAATATATAAAATTGTAACCACTGGTTATAATAAGAAAAATGATGGGGTTGTTAAAATCATAGCCAAAAAAATTAGTGGAAAGAAAGAAGTAGGATCATTTAGTGAGTATGTCAATACAAAGAAACCAATATCATTTGAAATAAAAGATAAGACTGGTGTCACTCAGAAAAATGTAGACGATGCGCTTCCGCTTAAGGATGTGCTTACTAAGTTTAATGATTTTATAGATGGAGCAAAACTTGTCACTATAGAGAGAGATTCTACTTGGAAATTAAATGAACTCTTTAAAGAGTATGGCATAGGAGATAGACACATATATATAGATTTTATAATGCTAGCAAAACTATATCTAAAAGAGTTAAAGGTAGCGACCATTAGTGCTATAGCCAAGGAACTTAAAGTTAATTCAAATATAACAAAAGATAAAATCACTGGAAAGAAAAAAAAGGTTTTAAATATTGATGAGAATCTTGCTCTAGTTAGTGAGTCTTTCATCAATATGCTGATGAAACTCAATGTGGATTATGAGATTGATAATATAAATCAACTTAAAGATAAACTTATCATATCGGATGATTATATTCGTAGACAGAAATATTATCATATTATCCTTCTTGCAAAAAATGATGTCGGAAGAGTGAATCTATATAAGATTGTATCAGATTCTCATATCAAATATATGTATAACAAGAGGCCTCGTATACCAAGGTCACTTTTAAATGAATATAGAGAAGGGATTATAGTAGGCTCTGCATGTATCCTTGGAGAATTGATGGATGCGGTGAAAAATGATTTGCCAGATGATAAGCTTAAGGCTATAGCAAGTTACTATGACTATCTTGAGATACAGCCCACTCTCAATAACTCTTTCTTATTAAAGGATGAGCCAGGGAATTTCAAAACCATCAAAGACCTTGAAAACTTAAATATAAAGATAGTAAAACTTGGTGAAGAACTTGATAAACCGGTTGTAGCAACTTGCGATTGTCATTATGTGGAGAAGACGGACAAGATATATAGAGAGATTTTGAGACTTGGCATAATGTCTAAAAAGGTCAATCGTGACAAAGATGGTAATATTAAAGCGGAGGTTAGCGCTGAACTTGAGAGTACTAATGAGGAACATCTTTATTTTAGGACAACTAAAGAGATGCTTGATGAATTCTCTTATCTTGGAGTTGATAAGGCTTATGAGGTTGTAGTCAAAAACTCTAATCTCATAAGTGATATGATAGAGAAGATATATCCAGTTCGTTTTGATAATTGTCCTCCACATATAGAAGGAAGCGAAGAAGAATTAAAGGACTCTTGTTATCAAAATCTAATTAAAACTTATGGTGAAGAAGTTCCAAAAGTTATAAAAGATAGGCTTGATAACGAACTTAAATACATAATTGATAATGGATATTCGGTTATGTATATCTCTGCGAAGAAACTTATAGATTACTCTAAAGAAAATGGTTATCCTGTAGGATCTCGTGGCTCTGTTGGCTCAAGCCTTGCCGCCACTATGTCAGGAGTATCAGAAGTAAATCCTCTAAAACCACATTACATATGTCCAAAATGTCATCACATAGAGTACGATACTATAGACACAAGAAAATATGATAATGATACTGGCTTTGATATGCCAGATAAATTATGTCCTAAGTGCAATACTCTTATGAGAAAAGATGGTGTCAATATACCATTTGAAACTTTCCTTGGTATACCTGGAGATGCGAAGGCACAGAAAGAGCCAGACATAGACCTTAATTTCTGCTCTGTATTTCAATCAAGGATTCATGAGAAGACTATAGATATGTTTGGTAAAGACAATACCTATAAAGCGGGGACAGTAGGTACTATTGCAAGCAAGACTGCTTATGGATATGTTATGAGATTTAAAGAGATGTCGGGACTAGAACTAAATCGTAATCAAGTAGACTTTTATAAGAACAAAATAGTTGAATGTAAAAATACAACAGGTCAGCATCCAGGTGGGATGATAGTAGTTCCTGACAATGAAAAAATATATACATTTACCCCTATACAGATAGCAGCGGGTAAAGAGGGAAATGATATAACTACCCACTTCGATTATCATAAGATAGATAAAAATCTTCTTAAACTTGATATACTTGGTCATGATGCACCATTAATACTAAAGAAGCTTCAAGAAGCAACAGGTGTGGATTTTAACACTGTGCCATTTTACGAGAAAGAAGTTCTTGATCTTTTTAAAGGGACTGAGAGTCTTGGGATAACACCATCTGATATAAGTGGAACTAAACTTGGTTGTCTAACCATACCTGAATTTGGTACAGATTTTGCTATGAATATGTGCCTTGATGCAAAGCCAAAAACTGTAGCAGATTTGATAAGAATTGCAGGACTTGCACATGGAACGGATGTATGGCAGGGCAATGTTCAAGACCTCATAAAGAATGGTGACTGCACACTTAGCACTGCTATATGTTGCCGTGATGATATAATGATATATCTTAAAGAGAAGGGTCTTGATGGTGGCGTGGCATTCAATATAATGGAGAGAGTTCGTAAAGGAAAGAAACTTACAGATGAATATAGAACTCTTATGAGAGAACACGATGTGCCAGAGTGGTATATAGGATGCTGCGATAAGATACAATATATGTTCCCTAAAGCTCATGCAGCAGCATATGTACTTGCAGCACTTCGTATAGCTTATTATAAAGTTCATTATCCTAAAGAGTATTATGCAGTATATTTTTCTGTAGCGAATTCCGGTTTTGATTATAAACTTATGATTAAAGATAAGAGTGAGATAAGATATCATATAGAAAAGATTGCAAGAATCATTAATGAAAGGAAATCAAAGGATAGAAGATTTGCAGATTCTATAGCGACGAGAGAAAAACAAGACGACATTATAAGGCGGACCTATAGACAGTTGAATGGCGAAGAAGAGGAAGAAGTTCAGCTTGACGAAGAAACATTGCTCAATATCCAATATGAAAAGATGTCAGCAGTGAAGCTTTTTGATCTATATATGTGTTATCGCCATGTAGAAGAGATGAAGGCAAGAGGGATAGATTTCTGTCCGATAGATATATATAAGGCAAAAAGAAGCGACTTCCAAGTAATTGATGGTAAGATTATGCCATCGTTTGAGTCAATAAATGGTATAGGTACTAAAGAATATGATATAGATTATAATGATGAAGTGCCAACGAGTGAGAAGAGCACGGCTATGAGATGTGAGATAGAAGGAAGGAAAGGCGAATACACATCTATAGAGAATTTTATCGAGCGGACAGGAGTTAATAAGACAAGGGTGGCTGAGATGAAGGAACTTTCACTTTTTGGCGATCTTCGTGAAAAGGAGGAAACGACAGTATTTGATTTTATCTAGAGTTTTTAGAGTCAATTAATGTTTTTTGTTTGTTGGCGGCGGACAAATTTAATCGTGATTGTGGGAAGCAATCGCAAACTACATTATATGTAGGATAGCATAATTTTGTGGGAGGGAAACGATGAACAAGGAAAAGAAGCTTAGTGGTTATGCAACCATTGATAAGCCCTGGCTTAATTATCTAAGTGAAGAAGCAAAAAATGTAAAACTTTCAGACAAAAGTCTCTATGATGTATTTGCTGAAAGTGAAGAACTTTATGGTGACGGAAGGGTAATGCTTGATTACTACGGGGCAAAGTTCGATTATGAAAAAGTTAGAAAAAATGTTGAGAGAGTTGCCAATGCATTATCAAAAATAGGCGTTAAAAAAGGTGATTATGTATCTCTTTGTATCTTTATATCACCTGAAGTTATCTATCTAATCTATGCTATCAATAAGCTTGGTGGAATAGTTAATTTTATCAATCCATTTGAACTTGATGAAGTAGTTCCCAATAATGTTGTAAAAGTGAATAGTAATTTTCTTTTTACTTTTGATATGTTTGCATATAAGTTTAAAAGCATACCTAAGGAGAAGAGGCCAAAGCATATCATAAGTATGAGTGCCCTTGACTCTATGATTTTTATATCTAAAATCATTTCAAGATTTTATGGGCTAGTTAGATATCATGTGCCAGAAGAATTACATGCTATAACTTGGTTTCAATTTATAGATGGAGTGGATTCTGATGACCTTATAGTTAATGTGTCTAAAGGTGAAGATCCAGCTATAGTTTTTCCTACAAGTGGAACAAGTGGCCATAGTAAAGGAGCACTAGTGAGTAGCAATGCAATTAATAATTGTCTTGAGCAGTATAGTGCACAAAATAATCGTATAGGAGTATATGACAGTTGTCTTTGTGCTGTCCCTATGTACCACGCATTTGCGATAACGACAGGACTTCATGAGGCGATAAGACATGGTATGAAGATAGTGATGAGAATGCCTGGCAATAATCTACTCGTCGATGCATTTAAGCATGATAGAGTAAACCACGTTGCGTTTATGCCTCAGATATGGCAGACATTTATTGATCAAGATAAAAAAATTGATATGTCGTGTGTCATTGATCCGATAACTGGCAGCGATATACTTCCTTTAGAATTAGAGAATAAGATTAATGATTATTTTAAAAGGAATAATAGCGATGAAGTTATACTTAATGGTTTTGGACTGACGGAGGTCTGCGCCGCTGCATGTGTGAATACAAGGGAGCACCACAAATCTAGTTCTGTAGGACTTCCACTTAGTAAAACAATTATAGCCGCATTTGATCCTGATACAGGTGAAGAAAAGAAATATAATGAGATAGGGGAACTGTGTATAACTTCACCTTCAATAATGATAGGCTATGTAGGACTACCTGAGAAGACAAAAGAAGTATTAAGAGTGCATGATGATGGCCTTCTATGGTTTCATAGTGGAGATCTTGGATATGTTGATGAAGAGGGTTTTGTGTATTATAAGTCAAGAAAGGCTAGATCATTTTACTATCAATTTCCAGGAGTAACTAGAGGGGCAAACTTTAAGATAGATTATTCAGATATTGAAGATGCATTTAAAAAACATAAATATATAGAAAGATGTGTTGCTGTCCCAAGGCCTGATAAAGAATGTTTTAATCTTCCGGTATTGCTTGTTGAACTTAAGCCAGAGTTTAAGGGCAGAGATAATATAATTGATGAACTAAAGATGCATGCAGAAAAGAATCTACTTAAACACTTACGCCCAGTAGATTATAAAATTGTAGATAGCATACCTTTGACACTTTTTGGTAAGGTGGATTATCAAAAAGTAGATGAAATGGGTGTATAATGCAGGAAAGAGAGTTTTTTTACCCATCTGCTGATGGGAAGACAACTATACACGCAGTCGAGTGGCTTCCCGAGAATGCCAGGCATTTTAAGGGAATAATTCAGATTGCACATGGACTATCTGAGCATATAAAGCTCTATGAGCCTATTGCAACATATTTCACAGATAGGAGTTTTATAGTTCGTGGAAATGACCATCTTGGACATGGAGAGTCAGTATTACCCAATGAGCCTCGTCTTTATCTTGGACCTAAAGGTAGTTGGCATTTTGCAAGCGACGACATCTATACTTGTAGGCTTCTCACAAAAGCTGAATATGGAGAATTGCCATATATAATACTTGGGTTTTCTCTCGGTTCATATCTTGTGAGAGATTATCTTATAAGATATGGTGATAGTGTAGATGCCGCTATACTTGTTGGTTGCCTTTCATTTTCTAAAGTGGAAACATTTTTTGGAAAATTGGTTGCAGACATACTAGCTTTATGTCTTGGTGAGAAGGCTGCTCCAAAGATATTGGATTTCTTTGTTAATGAAACAAATAATATAAAAATAAAAAATAGAAGAGGGTATCTTGATTGGATAAATGAAAATGAGGAAGAGGTAAAAAAACTGATGGCAGATCCTCATGCTATGGAAACTATTAGTATAAGCCTTTTTAGAGAATTGTTATATGCGATAAGATTTACTGGGAAGATAGAGAATATAGCAAGGATGAACAAAGATAACCCTATAATATTCATATCGGGAAAAGATGATCCAGCTGCAAGAGGTGGTAAGACGATATCTGAACTTGTAGATATATTTAAAAAAGTTGGCATAAAGGATGTAAGTTATAAATTATATGAAGGGCGTCATAGAGTTTTATTCGAGAAAAATAAAATCATGACTCTAGATAAGATATATGATTGGGCTTGCAGTAAATTAAAAACTGAGGATATTGAGTCGATGGAGAAGGCCAATCCAAGGATGCTAATGGCATTCAAATCGGTATTGGTACTCGCGAAAAATAATATCTTTGAAGCAGTGCTTTTATCTGAAAACATAGTTCAAAAAACTGCTAAGATATCTAAGGATGAAAGAGAGTATGCAGAAAGATATAATAAAGTTACTGGGATCATCGATACGCTTTATAGTGATAAAAAAATTGATATAGTGGTTGATCTTGGTGCTGGATTTGCTACTAGAGGATTAGGTTGTAAGAACCATAGTATACCATATCTTGGTATAGATTTACCTGCTGTAATTGAAGAAGCAAAACATGTGCATAGATCAGTGCCGGTAGATATAGATTTAAAAACAGCGGACATAACTAATTTTAAAGTTTTGGATGAGATTTTAAGGGACGTTAAAGAAAGAGTATTGTTACTGAGCGAAAATATTGAAGATGATTTATTTGAATTTGAATTAAAATATATAAGAGACAATATTCAACGTTTAATATTAAAGTATGATGCTATTTATATAAAGTCTGAACGAGATGGAATTAAATTAGTTGATAGTAATAATGTTAAAAATGATGGACATAAGGAAAGGGATGATAAAGGTGCTCAATTTGCTTTAACTCACTTTACAAGTGATGAAGATGTCATCGTTAGCGTTAGAGGCGCCTTAGATTCTATTTCGTCATCAAAACTGCTTGATTACATGGAAGGCTTAAAGGTGGATTTGAGGTCGAGAAATTTAATTGTGAATTTATCAGGAGTTAAGTATATTATGCCATCGGGGCTTAATGCTTTAGAAAAGATTGAGAATGAGTATAAAAATGTAGAGCTTATATTTAAGGTCTCTCAATAGATACAAGACATTTTTATAAAATGTATGCAATTATATTTATGTTATAGCAAAAGGGTATGGGGTGCTCCCTGTACGAAAATAGGGTTTTTAGCCCTTATTTTATTGAAAAAAATCCTTGACAAAGAAAACTAAATATGGTAAGATATTAGCACTCGATAGAAATGAGTGCTAACAAAAGATAAGAAGGCTTATACCTTTATATGTAGTTTTGAAAGGAGGCGCAACTAAATGGAAGATAAGAATAAAAATATAGATGAAAATATGGAGAAAGAAGAAGAAAACAACGAAACTAAAGAAAAGACTGAAGATGTAGGGGCTGTAAGCCATGCTAGCCAGGAAGAAAAGACTGAAGAAGTAGAAGCAAGCGCTGCGAGCCCAGAAGAAAAGACTGAGGAAGAAAAACTTAAAGAGTGGGAAGACAAATACAAAAGGTTACTTGCAGAATTCGACAATTTTAGAAAGAGATCTGAAAAAGAAGCAAGAGAGATGTGTGATATAGGTGCAAGTGTGGTTCTCGTAAAGATGCTTCCTATACTAGACAATCTTGAGAGAGCTGTAAGTACTATACCAGAGGAACTTAAGGGCAATGCATTTGCAGAAGGTATAGATAAGATATACAAGCAATTTTTGAAAACACTTGAAGACATGGATGTTAAACCTATAGAAGCACTTGGAAAGGCATTTGATCCAAATTATCACAACGCAGTTATGACAGATGAGGAATCAGAAGCAGAAGTTGACACGGTTACAGAAGAATTACAAAAAGGTTACACTTACAAAAACCAAGTTTTAAGACATTCAATGGTAAAAGTAAAAAAGTAAGAAAGAATCGTAGGGGCGGTTACTGGAGCGCCCGAGCGTTCATGAACGAGTTTGCTTATAAACTTGACCATCGAGTGAATGCGAGGAAGTGCTCTTGGAGCGCCCGAATAGGAGGATAAATATATGAGCAAAATAATAGGAATTGATTTAGGAACAACAAATAGCTGTATGGCAGTCATGGAAGGTGGTAAGGCCACTGTCATAGCCAATGCAGAAGGTGTTAGAACAACCCCATCTGTAGTAGGATTTGCTAAGAATGGTGAGAGACTTGTAGGAGAAGCAGCAAAGCGTCAAGCAGTTACTAACCCAGATAGAACTATATCTTCTATAAAGAGACATATGGGATCTGATTATAAGGTTAATATAGATGGCAAAGATTATACACCACAAGAAATCTCAGCTATGATACTTCAGAAATTAAAAGCAGATGGCGAAGCGTACCTTGGTGAAAAGATTACAGAAGCAGTCATAACTGTACCAGCATACTTTAATGACGCACAACGTCAAG
>DGGU01000041.1 GCA_002392345.1 Lachnospiraceae bacterium UBA3866 | reverse complement strand
CCCGACGAGCTACCAAGCTGCTCTACCCCGCGATATTATTGAGTTGATTTAGCAATTCTATTGATTTTTGCATAAAATCAAGCTGTTTTGCATAATTAGTAATATTTTCAAAAAAATGGGGCGTATAGGGCTCGAACCTATGACCCCCTGCTTGTAAGGCAGATGCTCTCCCAGCTGAGCTAACACCCCAATCATTAAGCAAATAGATTATACTTTATAGTTTATTTTTAGTCAAGCAAAAATCTAAAGTTTATCTAGCTAAAGTCTTAATTTATGCACTATTCTTAGAATTGAGGCTAGATCTTATTGCATATTGAAAATAATTGATAAGTTCGTCTCTAAGTACACTTTGCTCAGTCATCTCCTGCTCAGTGAGTTGACTGCCTTGTTCTTTCTTTTTATAAAGTTCATTAAGTCTATCAACTTTTTTAACTAGACCATTATCCATATATACTCCTACGGGTACGCACCACTACATTAAACTATGTGAAACTAATACTGCTGTTGAGTAAGCGAGTTGCAGATTGTAACCTCCGCATCTACCATCTATATCAAGAACCTCTCCTGTAAAATACATGCCTTTATAAATCTTTGACTCAAGTGTATCTACATTAACTGCATTAATGTCTACTCCTCCAAGTGTAACTTGGGCATTGTCGAAGTTGCCAAGGGAAATGTTACCGATTTTGAAATTAGTTATATATTTAACTAATGATTTTAAAAATCCATTAGTTAAATTTTCTACTTCGGGCTCGCAGAGCTCGCCCCTACGATTAGATGTGTCATTATGCATCTCATTTTGTGTTCTTTTTATTATAACATTTGCGAGCTCGTCTGGCAAGAGACCACATAAGAAGTCCTGAGCTTTTTTGTAATAGAGATTCTCTCTCCTTTTTACTAGATAATCATATATATCTTCTCTATCATACAGATTTAATCTTAACTCTACTTTATAGCCGTCATCTATATATCTATTAATATACCTTGACATATCCATCATCGGTATACCTGAAACATAATTCTCATTAAACTGCACTTCACCAGTTTCGATATACTCTTTTAAAATCTTACTATCTTTATCATATATAGTCGCGATTACCTTTGCATCTACTCTCACACCTTTTAAACCTTTCAAATCATGGTCATTATGTGCAAACCCAACTAGTCCTGGTAGGGGTTTTACTACTCTATGCTTAAGCATCTCAAGAATCTTATAGACACTACCATCACTACCTGTATTCTTATAAGACATGCCTCCTGTAGCTATAACAATTTTATCAAAGACATATCTATCAGTCTCAGTCTCAACTATATAGTTTGTAGCGTTTTTGTCATTGTCACTTGTTTTTTTATTATTATCTGATTCTATATTGATGACTTTTGCATTATAAACTATATTTACACCATTAGCCTTAATTTTATCAAGTAATGCATAATATACACTTGTCGATTTATTACTATTCGGATAATAATATCCTCTTCCCTTATGCCACTCGAGCTTTGGTTCAATACCAATGCTTTTCATGAAACTTAAAAAACTATCTCTATCATATTTTTTATATATCGCTCTCGCAAAATCATTATTATATATATTATGAAGATCTGTAAAATCATCTGCAGTAAAATTACATTTGCCATTGCCCGTAAGTAAAAGTTTCTTGCCAAGTTTTGCATTTGCATCAATCAACGTGACTTTATCTTTTGTTTTAATAAGGCTTGCAAGCATCATCCCACTTGCGCCGCCACCAATAATACCTATATTCATACTACTTTCTTAAAAATATCGCAAACTTTGATATAAATGGTATATATTCGGCGTCTCTCTTTCTTACGACGCCAAGGAAAATTACAAGTGTCATATATATAACAACTGCTACAAATATACATATGATAAGCCTTAGCCATATACTAAGTCCTGTCTCATTTACAAAGATAGCACTAGCAAGAAATCTATTTAAGAAGTAAACTGCAACTCCCATGACAACAGCACTAAATGTCATAAGTATGTATGTAAGTATATATCGACGCTGAAAACTAGAATTACGATATCTAACTATATTATTGATTGCCCGCTGGTTGAGCACATAAAGGCTTATTGAAAATATAACCATACCATACACGATAGCATATATATTAAGTTTAAATACTGTAAGTAAAATCAGGCAGGCAATGACATGTATAACAAGCGATATAGCAGCATTTTTAAGAGGCACCGTATATTGACCAAGGCCTTGAAGTATACCATTGGTTACTGTAGAAAGAGAGAAAAATACTACTGCTATACTGCCAGCCCTAAGGACGCTTATAAGCATATCGACATTTTCTCTAAATAGGGCTTTGCATATTGGTTCAGCAAGTATAGTAAGACCGACAAATGCTGGAATGACAATTAATGATGTATATTTCACAGAATATTTTGTTTTAAGTACAACTTCTTTGACATTATTTACAGCAACAGAACTTGAAATTGATGGTATGATTGATGATGTAAGAGCATTGGATATTGCAACTGGTATATTAAAAAGCAAATGATAATTTCCAAATACCCCCCAAAGTATCACTATGTTAAGTTCTGATTTCATGACAGTAAGTACATTTGAAAAAATAAGATCATCAAGGACAGTCGTAATATTATATATAGTGCTTGATAGAATTATTGGTATCATAGTTGCGAAAAGTACACTGTATATCTGGCTTTTTGTCTCTGGCATTACATCATTATTGCCCTTTAGGAACTTACGATATCTTCTATGTAGCTTTCTAAACATGAAAAATAATATTATAAGTGCAGTGAAAGCGCCAACGCCTGTACCGATCGCTCCACCACTTGCGCCAAAAGCATACGAGTACTCTTCTGAATTATATATAAGATTGGCTATCTCTCCTCTTCTAAAAAGGACGTAGGCAAATGCAACACTTGCTATGGCATTGGAAATCTGCTCAAAGATCTGAGATATAGCAGTTGGAATCATGTTGCCCATTCCTTGAAATACACCACGAAGTATGCCAAGAAATGCCATTATAAAAAGAGTTGGAGCAAGCGCTCTCAAACTAAATGATAATAATGGTTTCCTATGTATTATACTAATAATGTCAGCACCAAAATACATAATAGAGAACATTATGATGCCAACAAAAAATGCAAGCACAAATCCCGCTTTGATAACATTTCTAACATCACGAAGCCTACCTTCAGCAAGCCTTTCTGATATAATTTTAGAAATTGCAGTTGGGAAAGAATAAGATGAAAGAATCAAAAATAAAGAATAGACACTATAGGCTGAGGTATAATAACCATTACCTTTAGTTCCTATGATATTGATCATAGGTATCCGATATAGGAGACCTATAATTCTAACAAGTATACCTGCCATGGCAAGTATACTACCTTGCATAAGAAATGTATTACGTTTTCTACTATTATCTGACATTATCTATTTATATTTAAATTGCTAAGTATCAGTTCTTGTTTTTCAAACATCATTTTTTCATCTTTCTTCTTCATATGGTCATAGCCAAGTAAATGAAGCAAAGAATGGGTTAAAAGGAAGCTGTACTCTCTCTTTACGCTGTGGCCATAAAATCTTGCTTGTGATATTATCTTATCATAACAAATAACTATATCGCCTAAGAAAATTGTATTGGTATCGTAATCAACCGTAGGGTGAGCGCCCGAGCGTAGCGACAAAGTGCTCTTGGGGTGCACTGCGAGCCCGCTTCTTTCCACATATGGGAACGACAACACATCCGTGATTTTGTTTATATTGCGAGTCCGCTTATTTATCAACCTAATTCTATTCTTTGAAACTAGGCTCACACTAAAAGAAAAGTTTTCTTTTAATTTCTCAGTCTCAAAGACGCATTTTGCTATCCTTTTCGCAAGTCTTTTCTCATCAAAATCAAATCTATAATTTTTATCATAACTAAAATCTATCTTAATCATATATTATTTCTTGCTACGATTTCTATCAAAGTTTTCATAAGCAACTACTATCTTTTGTACAAGTGGGTGTCTCACCACATCTTTACTTGATAGTCTTACAAATTCTATGCCTTCTATATTTTTAAGAACCTTAACCGCACTATCAAGACCAGATTTTACATCCTTTGGAAGATCTTTCTGGGTATCATCACCTGTAACTATAACTTTAGAATTAAAACCAATTCTTGTAAGGAACATCTTCATCTGTGGTATAGTAGTATTTTGTGCTTCATCTAAGATGATAAATGCATTATCAAGTGTTCTACCTCTCATATATGCTAGTGGTGCTACTTCGATAAGTCCTTTTTCAAGATTAGACTGAAAACTCTCTGCTCCCATAATCTGGTATATCGCATCATAAAGTGGTCTCAGATATGGATCTATCTTACTTTGAAGATCACCTGGTAAGAATCCAAGTTTCTCTCCCGCCTCTATAGCAGGGCGAGTGAGAATAAGTCTCTGAACATCGCCTCTCTTAAATGCTTCTATCGCCATGCATACACCAAGGTATGTCTTTCCTGTACCTGCTGGTCCTATCCCGAAAGTTATCATGTTGTTTCTTATGCTATCAACATATTTTTTTTGTCCGATAGTTTTAGCCTTGACAGGTTTTCCTTGCACTGTCCTTGATATTATATCTTCGTCAAGTCCGAGCACATCATTTTTAGTTTTCTTATCGCCTATATCAACCATATCCATACAATAATTTAATTCTTGTTCTCCTATATCATTACCTTTATTAGCTCTCTCAGTTAATACTTCAATCAAAGACTTTGCCGCATACCTATTATCGCCAAATATTTTTATCTTATTATCTCGTATGACTATTGATACATCATACTTTTTCTCAATTTTCTTTAAATTCTTGTCAAAGTCACCAAATATTTTTAATGCAATATCATTTTCTATATCTATAGTGACATTCTTTCTATTATCCATATAAGTATATTTATCTCATAAAAAATATGCCCTATCCAAAATGAATAGGGCTAAAATTTAGAAGTTGTACTTACGTTTACGTGCAGCTTCTGATTTTTTCTTTCTTTTTACGCTTGGCTTCTCATAAAACTCGCGCTTTCTAATTTCTTGTTGGATGCCTGCCTTAGCACAATTTCTCTTAAAACGTCTTAAGGCATTATCTAGAGTCTCATTTTCCTTAACTATAACGCTTGACAATATTCTCACTCCCTTCGTTAAATAAATTATATCAAATAAAACTTACTTTGTAAATATGATTACTTTCTAAGTTCAATATTAAGATCTTTTAACCCATTTATAATCTTATCTATGACTTTATCTACTTCATCGCTTGTAAGACTGTGGTCATCAGCACTAAATGTAAGATTATATGCGATGGATTTATTGCCATCGCCAACCTGTGCCCCTTCATAGATGTCAAAAAGTTCTATGCTTTCAAGCAATTTACCACCACGGATTCTCAGTACCTCTTCTATCTTATCCACAGTCAGATCTTTAGGTACTATCATTGAGAGATCCCTTTCTGATCTTGGGAACTTACTTAACTCACGGTACTTAAACATAAGGTCTGATTTTTCTATAATATTCCTTATGTCAAGTTGCAATACATAGGTCTTAGTGCTTATCTCATAATTCTTAAGAACTATCTCATTCGCCTCACCCACAAATCCAAGATAAAGGTCGTCAACATATATGTCGGCAGTCCTTCCTGGATGCATAAATGAAATATTTTCATTCTTAACGAATTTTATATTGCCCTTCACATGTGATGCTTCAAGAATCTCTTCAGCATATCCTTTGAACACATAGAAATCGAGATTCTTGCCATATCCTCCCATCATCAAGGTCTTCCTTTCATCAGGAAGCACTTCTATCTTTTCATCAAGTGGCAGATATATATTGGCAAGTTCATAAAGTCTTGCTTCTTTTAATCCTCTATTATGATTGGTAGATAATGATTTTAGCATACCGTTGATAAGTTCTGTTCTCATTATTTCAAAATCTTCACCAAGCGGATTAAGTATCTTTATATAATTTCTCTCTTTTGCATCTTGTGGCAAATTAAGCATATCATATATTTTTGCTGATTCAAAAGAATAATTCATAGCCTCATCAAAGCCATTATAACGAGCAATTAATGTGGCCGCCCCTTCTATGATTTCTGATTTAGTTCTTGTTACCGGTGTTATCTCAAGATTAGGCAAAGTTTCTCCTGCCTTATCATATCCATAAAACCTCATAACCTCTTCTGCTATATCAGCAAATGTATTAATATCTTTTCTAATCGTTGGTACATTGATCTTTAATGTATCACCGCTTACAGTTGTTTTTAAATCTATCTTATCAAGGATTTTTTTCATAGTATCAGAATCAATATTAGTTCCAAGTAAGTTATTAATTTTAGAAACTGATACTTCTATATCCTTATTTACATTTTTCTTCTCATCAGGATATACATATATAAAATCTTCGCATATCTCTCCACATTTTAAATCTTCTATGAGAGCACATGCACGATTGATGGCATTAATTGCATTATTAGGATCAAGTCCTTTTTCAAAAAGATTGGATGCCTCTGTTCTAAGGCCAAGTCTCTTTGAACTAAGTCTTATATTAGTACCATTAAAATTGGCTGCCTCAAGCAAAAGTGTTTTACAAGAATCTGTAATCATTGTGTTCTCGCCACCCATGATACCACCAAGACCTATAGCGCCCTTGCCATCACAAATTGTAAGTATCTCCTTATCAAGTATCCTCTCTTGTCCATCAAGAGTTATAAACTTATCTCCGTCATTCGCCCTCTTAACTACTATCTTCTTATCTCTTATAGTGTCATAGTCATAAGCATGCATAGGCTGTCCGTATTCCATCATGACAAAGTTAGTTATGTCAACTATATTATTGATCGGCCTTATGCCAAGAGCTCGAAGGCAGTCTTTAAGCCACTCAGGAGAATCTTCGATCTTTATACTTCTAACAAATCTTGTAGCAAACATAGGGCAAAGATCAAGGTCTTTAACTTCTACATCTATGTATTTTGGCTCACTAAATGATGCTTTAAATGTAGTCTTAGGATAAGTAAATGTCTTATCAAATGTAGCTGCAACTTCCTTAGCGATACCTATTACACTATAACAATCTATACGGTTAGATGTGATCTCGAAGTCATAAAGTGTATCATCTAGATTTAAAACTTTGATAGCATCATCACCAGGCTTACATTTTATGTCACTCATGTCAAAAATTCCATCAACATTGCCATAGAGATCGGTTGGCCTACCAAGTTCAGAGATTGAGCAGAGCATTCCGCACGACTCAACACCACGTAACTCTCCTTTCTTTATAACAATCCCATCTGGATGTTCTAGGTTATCATGAGCAGAAGCTGCAACTTTACCACCATCAAGAACTGCAGGGCAAAGCATTCCTTCATATACATTAGGTGCTCCTGTCACAATCTGTATATCTCCATTACCAGTATCACAAGTACATACAAGAAGCTTATCTGCATTTGGGTGTTTTTCAATCTTTGTCAATTTTACAACTATAATCTTATCAAGGTTTCTACTTAAGTTCTCATAAGTCTCGACCTTGGTTCCAGTCATAGTGATCTTCTCAGCAAATTCTTTCCCTGATACATTAAGATCTTTTACATAATATTTTAAAAATTTATCTGAAGCTTTCATAATTTCATTTAATCAAATTGTTTTAAGAAACGGACATCATTTTCATAAAGTAGTCTCATATCGTCTATCTCGTATTTTAGAAGTGCAAGTCTCTCTATACCTATTCCGAATGCAAAACCTTGACACTTATCTTTATCAAGTCCGCATAACTCATAGACTCTTGGGTTGACCATACCACAACCAAGTATCTCAATCCATCCTTCGTTCTTGCAAAATCTACAACCAGAGCCACCACATTTAAAACAGCTTACATCCATCTCTGCACTTGGTTCAGTGAATGGAAAATGATGTGGTCTAAATCTTGTCTTGATATTCTCACCAAAGAATGCTTTAGCAAATGTTGTAAGAGTTCCTTTTAAATCTGTGAATGATATATCTTTATCAACTACAAGGCCTTCTATCTGATGAAAAGTTGGTGAATGAGTAGCATCAACCGAATCAGAACGGAACACTCTTCCTGCAGAGATTATGCATATAGGAAGCTTTCCTTTTTCCATAACTCTTGCTTGCACAGGACTTGTCTGAGTTCTTAGAAGTACTTTATCATTGATGTAGAAGGTATCTTGCTCATCACGAGCAGGATGGCCTTTCTCGATGTTTAGTTTCTCGAAATTATACTCGTCATACTCTATCTCAGGTCCTGTCACAACAGTATATCCCATCTTTTCAAATATATCGCGGACATCATTATAAACAATACTACAAGGATGAAGATGTCCTATAGATATCTTCTTTGATGGAAGAGTTACATCGATCGCTTCTCTTTTAAACTTCTCAGCAATTATCTTTTCGCCAAACTTCTTTTGCTTTAGTCTTATGTGTTCTTCTATAGCAGACTTAGCAATATTAACTGTCTTACCAAATTCTTTTCGTTCTTCTTCCTTAAGTTCACGAAGTCTCTGCATAACAGCAGTGATCTCGCCTTTTTTGCCAAGATAACTTACTCGGATGTCATCAAGATCTTTAGGGTCTTTCGCATTCGCGATACTCTCCAGCGCTTTATCTTTTAATTTTTCTAAATTAATGTCCATAAATATTACGGGCTCGCAGTGCTCGCCCCTACAAAATATTTTATATATATTCCCTTTTGCTTGACCAAATGACTTGTTAACTATTAAGCCTTACAAAATATGTTATTATATATTCCTTTTTGCTTGGCCAAATGACTTGTTAACTATTAAGTCCTACAAAATATGTTATTATATATTTCCTTTTGCCTGATCAGCAAGTTTAGAAAATGCATTCATATCAGATACTGCAAGTTCTGCGAGCATCTTTCTATTCAAAGTGATGTTGGCTTTCTTTAAACCGAACATAAACTTACTATATGATATATCACATTGTCTGCAAGCTGCATTGATTCTTGTAATCCAGAGCTCTCTAAATTGTCTCTTTCTTTCTTTTCTACCTCTATAAGACTCTGTGAGTGCTCTCATTACACTCTGCTTAGCAACTCTATATTGTTTTGATCTTGCACCACGAAATCCCTTTGCAAGTTTTAATACTTTATTATGTTTTCTTTTGGCATTCATGCCACCTTTAACGCGAGCCATTTTAATTTCCTCCTAATAATATAAAATCTCATACTACAAATAAGGCATAATCTTCTTCATAGTTTTTTCGCTTGTCTTATCTACTACTGTGTCTTTTCTTAAGTTTCTTTTTCTCTTAGTTGTCTTCTTGTTTAAGATATGAGATTTATTAGCTTTCATACGGACAAGTTTCCCTGTTCCTGTCTTCTTAAATCTCTTTGCTGCTGATTTGCTTGTTTTAACTTTGTACTTTTTCATAATACTCTCCTTACTTCTTAGGTGCTAAGATCAAACTCATATTTCTTCCTTCAATCTTAGAAGGCTTTTCAATCTGAGATACTTCTGAAAGTTTTTCCGCAAAATCTGCAAGCAATGGTTCTGAATCTTTCATATGAGCCATCTCTCTACCCCTAAATCTTATAGTTACTTTTAATTTATGTCCTTTTTCTAAAAATTTCTTACCTGCACTGATTTTAGTGTTTAGATCATTGGTATCAATATTAGGTGTCATTCTTATCTCTTTTAATTCAACTTGCTTTTGGTTTTTCTTCTGCTCCTTCTCTTTTTTGAGAAGTTCATAGCGATATTTTCCAAAATCGATAATCTTACATACAGGCGGCACTGCATTAGGCGAGATTTTAACAAGATCTAATTCCATCTCAAACGCCATATTGAGTGCTTCTCTGCTTGTCATTATACCAAGTTGATCACCATCAGGTCCTATAACTCTGACTTCTGGGTCTCTAATTCTTTCGTTGACTTGAATATTTTTCTCGTTAATAAGATTCACCTTCCCTTTCACTTGACATTCGCCATATTAGGCAAAAAAATAGTGGACATAAAGATGACCACTCTAATAAAAACGATATAAACCATAGTCGCTTTCGCTTCTAGGTGAGATGTGGACATCTTCTTTATTTACATAGATATTTTACAATAAAGCTAACTTATTGTCAAGTAAAATCTAATATGGACTAAGCTATAAACTAAATTTCCTTGACCAAGACCTCTGGTTTTACATTTATACTATAGTTTTTATGGTAGATACAAAAACCAGGTGGCTTACCCTTAACTTTTTTTAGTTCTTTTTTTAAAGTATAGTCTACAGTAGCCTTGGTCTCATTTCTTCTGTCACTAAAATATGCAGCAAGCGATGCTGCTTCTATAAGAGTCTTGTCATCAAGATGCTCATATGATTTTTTTATAATCACATGAGAGCCAGTCGCATCTTTAATATGAAGCCAGGTATCAGAAGGACTAGCAAAGGTAAATGTAAGATACTCATTTTGAAGATTATTCTTTCCTACATATATATCCACTCCACTTGTTGATTTATAATGGTGAATATTATACTCGATCTTATTTTGGTTTTTACTCTTAGTCTTTGGTTTTGAATTTCCTTTATGTTGGTTTAAAGCTCCTATGCTATGAGCCTCATCAAAATACTGCTTCAATTCTTCCTTTATGAGATATAGATCATTTTTATTACTAGTTATCTCAAGTGCCGACTCAATGGAGTTTAGGTGCTCTATTTTTGCATTTGCCTCATCGATGAGTTTAGCGGCATTTTCCTTAGTCCTCTTGAGTTTGTTGTATCTGCTATAATATTGTTCTACATTTTTCGCTATTGACACACTCTCATCGATTGGTATGCGTACCTCTCTATCGCCATCATTATAGTCATTACATACTAATTCGCCATCTTTAATAAGATTTTTATCATATCCAAAAGCAGATATAAGTTCAGCATAAGTCTTATACTTTTCTAGATCATCACACTTAGCAAGATCCTTCTTATATATATTAATCTTCTTATTGAGCTTAACATATAGTTTTTTTACAGTTTCATTTAAATTAGTTTTATCTGCAGAATCATTAATCTTAGAATATTTTGCATTGACATATGTACTAATTAACGAATTAATATTATCAAAATACTCTACCTTACCAACAAATTGTTCTAATCTATATAGATAAAAATCTGATGGTTTATCATTTTTGTAATTAATACATGGGGTTACATCAGAGTAAATATCTTTTTGCAGAAGTTTCAAAAAGCCTTCTAGTTTATCAATATCATTAATATCTCTTTGCAAAATATCGTAATTATAATAATCAGCCTTGTTTTTAGTCCCACTATATTTTATAAGTTCACTTATAACATAAGGTCTTGATATGCCAGCAAAAATTTTACAAATTGAATTAACTGCATCATATTGTTCCCCATTAATTGATGTTAGAGTTTTTTCTTTTTCTATCAGACTGTTAAATTCATCAAAAGTTATCTCTTTCAATTCAAGCCTACTAGCGATATCGTCTATAGTATATGTATTCTTTTGTTTTAATCGTTCATTTTCAGTATTACCTTTAATCATAGTATCAAGAATAGTATAATTATCATCAGTAACAATTAGATTGCTATACTTGCCCATGATTTCAAAGAATATATAGAATTCTCTCACATCGCCATTTTCGTCAATATTTTCGAACGAAAACTTAACTATCCGTTCATAACTTCCGTTATCAATGAAGTTATTCTTATCAGCATTTTTTCCAACCTGATATATATTTTTAATCATCGCACCCTGCAGATATTTTCTAAGCAGCATACAAAATGCTGGTGGAACTTTGAGATTATCGGTATCATCCACATCAAGCAAGATATGAGGGAAATTAGTATTGGCATTCATTTTTAAAATATAATTTGTGCCCTTTTTCCTAACATGAAAAGAGACTTCTTTAGCAGAAGTCATAGTAATCTTTGCTACATGCTCATCAAGAACGACTTTTTTTATCTCTTCTATCTGAGATTTTATAAATATACCATCGTATGCCATATCATTTTTTTATTAGTTTAGCTATAAAGAAACCTTCATATATACTATCAGGGAATACTTTAATGTAATTCTCAATTTGATTTGAACTAGGTATTGTTGATAAGTTAGCATTTTCAAAGCCACAGCCTTTAGCATAATTTACAATATCTTCATTTTCTTCTTTTAACAATGAACATGTAGAGTATACTACTATGCCATCAACATTCAACAATTTTGAAGCTTTTTTGATTAGGTTCTTCTGAGTTTTGACGCATCTTGCTATAAGTCCTTCAGTGAAATACTTCTCATAATTATTATTATTAATATCAAGTATGCCAGATCCAGAACATGGTGCATCAATGAGTATCTTATCAAACTTAAAATTATCATCTAGATCAATAGCATTCATATTAAAGGTATACACATTCGCACCTTGAAGCTCAAGATTATATTTTAGTCTCTCATATCTATCTTTATGTAATTCAACCGCTGTTAAACTCACCTTGTTATTGGCTATACTTTGGATAAGCGTCGTCTTACTTCCAGGAGCGGCGCACATATCAAGTATATTTTCTTTAGCCTTTGGATCTAATAAATATACTGGAAGCATCGAAGATATAGACTGTAGATAGATTTTTCCTTCTTTATAGATATTGAGATTTTCAAGATTAGATTTAAAACCAGAATCGATTATATATACATCATTAATTATTATATTACTGCCGTCCGTATTATCGATTTTTTCATACGGAATGCTTTGTGATTTAAGTTCATTCTCAACTTCGTCGCATGTGCTTTTAATATGGTTAACACGAAAAGTAGTCTTCTTATCACATTTTAAGCCATCTATAATTTTTGTAGCAGTATTATCATCATATGTATTAATTAATTTTTTGAATAAAAACTCATGCATGACTATACTATATTACATGTATGTGCTATGACTACTCTTCTCTACTATCAATGTCTTTTTGTATCAAAGTTAAAAAATCAACCTTGATTTTATTTTTTAAATTTATAAAGTAGTTATCATCAAGTTCATCTATTTTAAAATCTTTCTTTGAATTATATCTACGGATAACTTCATCGCATCTCATATAATATCCGATCTCACAATTAGAAAAATATATAAGTATAAACGCTATCCCGCCTTGTTCTTCCCATTCTTTCATAAAATCCACTTGATGTTTATGAATATTTCGCAGCGGAAACTTATCAGTCTTGCACTCTTTCGCATCAAAGCACACAGGTATCTCTTGAACATTGCCAATATAGTCAACTGTCGATTTCTTATCAAAGTAGGCAAGAGTTATGTGGCCTTCATTATCCATCTTCATTGGAACTATAGGCGTTGGAATTTTCTGAATGAGGGCGAGTTTCTTTATACGATACTCGGCTATCGTCTTATTGATCATTTCTTCAAATACGCTTCCTCTAAGTCCTCTAATCTTCAACTGTATCTCCTATACGGGCTCTTCAAGCATTCGTTCCTTCGATACGGGCTCGCAGTGCTCGCCCCTACGTGTCGGACACTTTGGTGCTCCCCTTACGATTTTATTTATTATCAGTTATGTAAGTTTTCCACTCGCTTACTATTTTGTCTTTGTCGCTAAAGTAGTCCATCTTCATAGCCTTCCTAACTCGATCGCATGTGGCATTAGTCTTCTTTATAGCTTTGTTAGTTCCAGCAAGTAAGATATCATATACACTTGAAAGATCGTTCTCCCACTTTGCTCTCTCTTCTCTAAACTTTGATATCTTCTCTTCTAGAATTGCTAATAAGAATTTCTTGCATTTTACATCACCGAGTCCACCCTTTCTATAATGCTCTTTCATCTCGTCAAGATTTTTATAATCATTTAGATAATCTGCAAAATGCCTATCTTCGCAAAATACATCAAGGAAACTAAATACTACATTGCCTTCAATCTTTCCTGGGTCGCTTACATTGATGTGATCTGCATCAGTATACATAGACATAACTTTAGTTTTAAGAGTTTCTTTAGATTCAGATAAAAATATAGCGTTATTAAGAGACTTAGACATCTTCTCCTTGCCATCAGTTCCTTTAAGTCTATTTTCTCTTTCATTCTTTGGAAGCATAATCTCAGGCATAACTAAGGTCTCACCATAGACAGTGTTGAACTTATGTACTATCTCTCTACACTGTTCAAGCATTGGCTTCTGGTCTTCACCTACTGGTACTACATTTGCATCAAAGGCTGTGATATCTGCAGCCTGACTTATAGGATAAGTGAAAAATCCAACAGGAAGTCCTGCATCGCCTTCATTAAATCCACGAAGCTGTATCTCATTTTTTACAGTTGGGTTTCTTTCAAGCCTTGGTACTGTCACAAGATTCATATAATAAAATGTAAGTTCAGTAAGTGCTGGCAAAGCACTTTGCACGCATATAGTAACTCTATCAGGGTCAATGCCAATAGAAAGATAATCAAGTGTGACTTGTATGATATTATCTCTTATCTTCATAGGATTATCAAAATTGTCCGTGAGTCCTTGTCCATCTGCAAGCATAACATATATTTCGTCAAAGCTCTTATCAGCCTGCAGGGCAAGTCTATTTCTAAGCGATCCTACATAATGTCCAAGATGTAATTTTCCTGTTGGTCTATCGCCAGTAAGTGATATTTTACCCATCTCTCCTCCTTATGGAAATGCATTCTTTATAATTTCCACATTATCTTCATCAACACTAACAACATCAAATCGACAAGCAGTGTCTTCAGAAATATTATTCAAACTCATATATACTTTCGCTACATTGTAGATCGTGTTTTGCTTCTTCTTATCTACGGCATATACCCCGCTAACAAGTCCATTTTTGTCTCGATACTTCACTTCTATAAAGCAAAGATATCCTTCATTCTTTGCAATTATATCTATTTCTCCAAATTTAGCTCTAAAATTTCGAGTAACTATTTCATAATTATTCTTTTTTAAATACTCACATACTACACTCTCATAGTATGCGCCTATAGCCCGTGTATTCATATTATAATTCGGGCTCGCAGTGCTCGCCCCTACGAAAAATTTTTAATAAATGATCTTCTATGGAGCTCGCAAGCCCCATACTTCTTTATCGCATCAATGTGAGCTTTAGTCCCATATCCTTTATGTTTTGCAAACCCATACTCCGGATACTTCTTATCATACTCTATCATCATCCTATCCCTCGTCACCTTAGCTATGATACTCGCCGAAGCCACCGAGATAGATAAAGCATCTCCATGCACTATGCTTACTTGCTTTATATCAACCTTTTTAATCTTAAGCGCATCAACAAAAAGCATATTGATATTTTTGCCGAAGCGTTCTCTATACATCTTATCCGCTTCTTCATAAGCTTTCTTCATAGCTATATGAGTCGCTTCAAGTATATTGATCTCATCTATAATATTTTCATCAACAATCCCAACCCCATAGGCACATGCTTTTTCAATTATCTCATCATAGAGTTCATTTCGTTTTTTCTCAGATAATTTCTTAGAGTCATTGACATATAATATCTCTTTACTTCTATCAAGAACGACACAGCCAGCTACAACTGGTCCTGCAAGTGGTCCCCTTCCTGCTTCGTCAACTCCTGCAATCGTAAACTCGCTAAATCTCTCTTCAAAAGTTGACATTTCTTTTAGTCGCTCGCGTTCTATATTTATTCTTTTTTCATTGATTTTATTCATACATACGGGCTCGCAGTGGAAAACAGTCCACTGGACTGTTTTCCCCCTACAATTAGGCTTTGCCTTTATAATTCAAGGATTATCTTACCTAACTTTCCTTTGCGGAAATCGTTGATTATAAGGTTTGATGTTCTCTCGTAGTCCACATCTCCACTTTTCTTTACAAAACCATTCTTTTTAGCTATCGCATCCATGACAGCAAGCGCATCGCTATTCTCATCAACTTTATCTAGCTTATATCTTTTTATAAAGAAATTACTATATCTTTTATAACATCTTTTTATAAAATCATAGACAAGGTCTTGCTTTATGAGTATATCATCATTGATCGAACCAATTAATGCAAGATTATTGCCTACTTCATCATTTTCAAATTTTTTAACTGTAATCCCTGGTGTATCAAGAAGTAACACTTTATCGCTTACCTTAGTCCATTGCAATTTCTTAGTGACCCCAGGAGTATTTTCAACTTTATTAGATTTTCTCTTCGTATATGAATTAATAAAAGTGCTTTTGCCGACATTTGGCGCGCCTATGACCATGGCTCGAATTTTATAATCAGTTATGCCTTTCCCGGCTTTTTTCTCATATATATCACCGCAAAGTAAATCTATCTTTTTATTTACTATCTTTGATATATTATTATCTCTACTATCAAGATAGATTATCTCCGCCTTATCTGATTTAATATTTTTAACTAATCTTTTCTTAACAAGTTTAACTAATTCATCCTTATCAACCAAGTCGACCTTATTCACAACTATCAGTCTTTTTTTAGTAGCAATATCGTCATTTAAAAAATCGATTGAAGATAACGGACAACGAGCATCTATTATCTCAATCACTACATCGACTTCATTTATCTTTTCTTTAATTTCCCTGGTTGCTTTTGCTATATGTCCAGGATACCACTGTATGCTCATATCCTATCTTATAACATACCAGACTTTGCCTTTAATATTGGCTCTTTTGATATTGCCAACATCAGCAAATCTTGAGTCATTAGAACTATCTAGATTATCACCTAGCACATAATATTCATCATCGCCTAATTTTACATTTTGATCTATATTAGATGATAATGAGTTTTTAAGATCAATAGTGTCTATAAGTACATCGTCAATGTACAGATTACCTTTGCTTATACTAACTGTCTCTCCAGGAAGTCCGCATATCCTCCTTATACTTTCTTGCCCCGAAAGATAAAATACTATCACATCTTCTCTTTCAAGCGGCAAGAAATTTTTATAAAGACGATTGACAAAAACTACATTGCCGTTATTAATGTACGGCGCCATGCTAAATCCTTGCTGCAAACTTACAGCAAAGAAAGTATAAATAATTATAAAAGCTAGCGCTACAGAAAATGCTATACCTGTAACGATCTGGCAGATTTTAAATATTAATTTAGTATTCAACTATTCCTCTGAGTTAGTTGCTTCTACAGATTCTTTAACCTTAGCGGCCTTACCGATTCTTTCTCTAAGATAATTAAGTTTTGCTCTTCTTGCTTTACCTTTTCTTACTACTTCTACCTTAACTACCATAGGACTATTGACAGGAAATGTCTTCTCAACACCTACGCCATTTGAATTCTTACGGACTGTAAAGGTCTCTCTATTTCCGCCGCCTTGGATTTTAAGTACAACTCCTTCATAGATCTGTACTCTTTCCTTCTCTCCTTCACGGATAAGGTTATGAACTTTTACACTATCTCCTACATTAAAAGATAATTTTTCTTTTCTTAGAGTTCCCTCTTCGATTTCTTTAATAATAGAATTCATAATATCCTCCAAAATCTAATTCTTATTAATATATTTCTCATATAAATCAGGTCTATTCTTCTTAGTAATCTCTAGTGCCTTTTCTTTTCTCCATGCCTCTACCTTCGCATGGTCCCCACTTAATAGTATCTCTGGCACTTTTAATCCTTCGTATTCACTAGGTCTCGTATATTGCGGGTATTCAAGTAGTCCATCTGCGAATGACTCGTCTTTGGTAGAATCATCATTGGAAAGAACGCCTTTTATAAAACGAGCAACTGTGTCAACAACTATCATGCAAGGAAGTTCTCCTCCAGTTAACACATAATCGCCGATTGATATCTCAGAAGCTCCAGTAAGTGTCAACGCTCTCTCATCTATCCCCTCATAGTGGCCACATATGTATACTGTCTCTTCATCCTTAGCCATCTCTTTCGCCATATCTTGATTGAAAAGTTTCCCTCTTGGCGATAGATAATAAGTACTAACTTTCCTGCCTTTAACTATATCACGATAACAATCTACAATTGGTTCTACCTGCATGAGCATCCCTGAACCACCACCATACACATAGTCATCTACACTCATTGAACTTTTCTTACTATAATCCCTTATATTGACTATATCAATATCAAGAATTTTTTTATCAACAGCTTTCCCTATAAGACTCTCTTTAAAGAAATTATCGAACATACCAGGGAAAAGTGTCATAATATGAATCTTCATGCTAGTCCTTCAATACTTATAATTTGAACTTTACGAGCATCTCTATCAATAGAACTTACATATACATCTACGAATGGAATGAGAATCTCTTTTCCTTCACACGATACAACGAGTATATCATGTGCTTTAGTTCTCATCACATCCACAATCTCACCAAGAAACTTGTCATCTAAGTATGCTGACATCCCTATAAGATCTACAATAAAGTATTCATTGTCCTTAAGTTTAACTGCATCTATCCTCTTTACATAGATATTTTTCTTTATTAAATTTCGAGCATCCTCTATAGTATCTATGCCCTTTATCTTAAGTATCACTGTGTTCTTAATGTACTTTGTGCCTTCTTTCTCGTATGTACTTATATCATTAAAAACATCATCGGAAGCATCAATAGAATCTACTATGTAAAAACTCTTCAAATCATCGTATCTTCTTATGTCATCAGTAGCAGGATAGACTTTCACTTCACCTTTAATTCCATGAAGCGATATGATTTCACCAATTCTTAAGTAGTTTCTCATCTAATATCAATTGCAACTTTGACATCTTTAACAGTTGCTATAGCGCCCATAATAGTTCGTATGTCTTTCGCAATCTTTCCTTCATGTCCTATAACTTTTCCAAAGTCGTCTCTGTCAACTTCAATGATGTATCTTATAAAATTGCCTTCTTTTTCTTCCTTGATGGAAACTTTATCTTTGTTCTTTACAAGACTCTTAACTATGTATTCTAAAACGTCTTTCATATAAGTCCCCTTAAATAGATATGCCTTGAGTCTTTAGGAGCTTTCCCACAGTCTCAGTTGGCTTAGCTCCATTAGAAAGCCACTTCTTGCAAGCTTCTGCATCAACCTTGATCTCTGATGGTTCCTTATAAGGATTATAGTAACCTATCTCCTCAATAAATCTACCATTTCTTGGATAATGCGAATCTGCTACTACAATTCTATAAAATGAATTGTGAGCGTGGCCGAGTTTTTTCAAACGAATTTTAACTGCCATTTAGTTGTTTCCTCCTTTTAAAACAGAATTTATAATTTTATTAGATAAGTCAATTATCGCCTTATCTGTCGCCTTATGTTTAATTTCAGATGCTAGCTTTTCTATGTCTCTAAATCTCACACTCAATTTTAGTTTTGAATCTATATCTTTAAGTTTCTTATCAGCAAGTTTATAAAGATCATATGCCGCCTGCCTTGATATCTTAAGTTCCTCTCCTATCTCAGAAAACGAAAGGTCATCAGTAACATGATATTCGTAGACTGTCTTTTGTTTCTTGCTTAAAAGACCACCATACAAATCATAAAGTATAGATTTTCTAAAAATGTCATCCATAAAAAAAGCACCTTTATAGGCGCTTATTATAATACCACAAAACGAAGTAGGTGTCAAGTATTTTACTTGGCAACATCGAACCCGCCGGCGCAGATACACTAATATATTATCTATCTTGCATATATCTTTATTGCATCACTATAGGCCTTAGATATAAGATTTATGCTCTCTATGAAGTCTATATCTTGCATATCTTTAAAGCCAAGATCAGGAAGAGCTTTTCCTCTATCATCTGTAAATGCAGATATATATGTAAGCATCATATCAATAGTTTTGCCTCTCATAAAATCAGCAAGTAAATTGAATTGTAATTTCAACTCATATTTCGAACTATCCATACGGGTATATTTATTGGTATTAGAGAGTTCATTTAAAGTATATATCTCTTTCTCTCTACTACCAAGGATTCTTCCATTATTGGTGATGACGGCTCTATTGGTTACATTGTCGAACATGCAAGCAGTTATATCGGAAGCTTTATCGATAGTAATCATACAGTAACTTGAAGTAAAATCTACACTGCCATCATTATTAACCGTAGCATCCTTTATGTCTCTCTTTCTTAGTACTTTGTTGACAGAGATGCCAAGTCGATCACCTTCGCTTGTCCCTATGTACCTTGCATTTTCTATGGCATTTTCTAATGCATTGATATAAGGTTGATATGATCTAATTTTGCCAAGGTTAGTCATTATGTTTTGATAGTACTTATACTCTATGATTTTTTTCTCCAGATCATAGATATTGACTTGGTTGTCTTCGCTGATAATTCCATTGAAATCTGATTTTGATACATCAGATATGAAAGTATATGCCTTCGCACCACCAGTTGGAACTCTACCAAATCTATCAAAATTAATATTGCTTGGTATATGATCAAATCTCACATCAATCACGCCATTGTATTCATCAAGTATGACAGCGCATATATATTCATTAGTTGCGAGACTACCATTTTTATTATAATCCGCATCTTGAAAATGATTAAACACATATGCGCCAATCCCAGACTTAAGGCCACTTGGATTAACAACGGCTCGTTCAAGCGATGCTATACGCTCTGGCTCAGTTATAGATATTCTTTCAGTTTTGTCATCATCATCTATATATTCTATCGGTTCACCCAAAATATCTTTTATAATTTTCTTATATGTATCACTTGTATCCGTTGCGCCGCTGACAGAATCTATCTCACTATAATACTGCTTATCAAGAGAATTTTCTATAAGTTTCTGCAACGCATTAATTGCAATCTCGCTATCAGTATGTTCTGTAACTACAACTTCTTTAATAGAAGCAGAATTATCTATCCTTATTCTTAGTGCGATTTTGCCTTTTTCTCCAGTAGCTTCGCCATAGAGATAATTTGATGGTCTTTTATTAGCATTATAATAATCAACACTTCTATTATACAAATCTCTAGCATACACTATAAATAACGCCGAAACGACAGCGAATAAGATAAATGCAATTATTGATTTTTTATTCATTATAAATATACTCCGTTATATTTGACATTTTTAATATAATATGCTATGATTTATGTGCTCTCGGGGTGTAGCTCAGTTTGGCTAGAGCACCTGGT
>DGGU01000021.1 GCA_002392345.1 Lachnospiraceae bacterium UBA3866 | reverse complement strand
TTCTCATTATAGCCAACCATGAAGTTCTGACCGGAACTACCAAGTGTATAATTAATAGTTCTTTCGATATATGCATTAGCATCTGCGATATGAGCAGCATCTGCATTATCAAGTCCTACATAGATAGTATCTATGAAAGCCTGATTACATGCATAACGTACTGAGCCCCACTCGCTAAGGAATGATAATCCGCTGGGTGTTATAGTTATAGAATTGGATCCTTCTTTTTTGCCATTCCAGCAGTCAATACTATTCTCAATAACATCATAGTATTCGTCCTTGCCAGTGAGTTCTGCAAGAAGGAGGCATGCTCCAAGGTGAGTATCATCCCAGGACATGGTCCATGAAAATGCAACCTCATCACCGCCCTGGAACTCTTTGCCAAAGTATGCAGAGTACTGCTCTGCTTTTTCCAGATAAGACTCATCTCCTGTAGCCTTATACAGCCAGCATCCAGCAAGTGAAAGTTCATCATAAAAACCGCTATAAGATGTATAGAATCCATTAGCAGCCTTGTATCCGGAATCGCTCTTAGCTCTCTCTGCCATACCATAAAGAGTCTTTGCATGTGCAAGATATGAAGCGCTTAGTGAAGGATCAGAATCTTTGAATACAAGTGATGCTACTGCAAGGGAAGCAGCTGCTTCACCGGTAACGCAGGATCCGCCACCAGCTGACGTATCATCAACCTTGAATGAAGGTCTGTCCATCTTGAGTTCAACAAGTTCAGGTGCTCCCCAGAAGCCATGGTCCTTGCCACCATCGCCAACCTGATAATAATATGTGCTTGAATCGGGATTACATTTTACGAAATAGTCATTGGCCCACTTGATATCATGAAGCATCCACTTGGCCTGCCCAGACTGGGAATATGCGTCCGGGTTGTTAAGATATGACCAGCCAAGAACCATTGATGAATAAGACATTGGCAGATTGAACTTAACATTATCGCCTGCATCGTACCAGCCGCCTGTAAGATCCAGACCATTGTCAGCACCATCATTTAATCCTGAATCAGCTCTCCAGTTAGTCCTCGAAAGTGTCTCTTCGGACAACTTACCTGACTCCTGAAGCTGATAGAAAAGCAATGATTTGGCGAGAGCATCCCCATAATTGTAATTGCCTGCAGCATCTGCCGTCACTGTTACTGATGGGAATCTACAACATGTCGCAAGCAGGACTGCCGACAATGACCCCACTAGAACTTTCTTGCAAAAAGACTTTGTTTCTTTGTGCATTTCAAGGCTTCCTCCTTTAAATGGTTTTGTATTTAGTAATATCAGCGCGCATGATATTAGAATTCGTTATCTCGTACTATGTATACATTCTCGAATAGTTTTACTACAAAAAGTAACTTGGTAAAGCACTATTATGTATCGAAAAACATTTAGTTTCCATCAAATAACTATACAATCAGTATATTTTAGAGGATGCAAAAATTCAGTTTACAAATTACGTAATTTTTACATCAATATCTTCACACTTATATTTTAAGCTAAAAACAAAGCCATCTATAGATGCCATAAATATCATAACTTAAACGTTTACTTTAGTAAATATAGCAAGTTAATATTTGTTAATATCTATTAATATTATTACGCTTTTTATAGATATTAATCACAAAATATCGTACTGTTTTTTCTTGTTTTGTGGATTTTAGCCATTAAAAAAGTATACTTTTGGTATACTTTTTTAATGGCTGCATAGAATTTATATAAGATAAGAGTTCCATCTGTAAAGATCATAAGCCATGCGTAGGATTTCTCCACATCGCTTGGAAACCACGGGCTTTCATCTGGATACTGCATGAACTTCATTGCTTAGAATAGCATTTCCTTTTTACATCCTGTAATATCAGGACTTTATCAAGTCCATACTGTCTATTATCTCTTTTGCTCTCTTAAGAATAGGTACTTCTCTTCCTGCAACAAGTCTTCCGAGCGGTGTCTGTCTTCTAAGCTCATACTCTGCAAGGGCATCTTCATATCCTATCTTAAGGGTGGAGAGGTGGAAATCCTCAATCTCGTCCTTGGTAAGATGCCTGTCACCAAAGCCTTTGGCCTTGCACAGAAAGTAGTTGTTGATGTTATGCCTGTGGATTAGGTTATAGTAGTCACTTACAACTCCTATCTTACAGATGACATCAACATCTGCTCCAAGCTCTTCATTAAGCTCCCTTCGGATTGCTTCTTCAAGATTTTCACCAGCTTCAACTCCGCCGCCGGCAGTCTCTATTATTGTTGCCTTGCCAAAATCATCATCTCTCATCGCCCTTACAAAATAGAAATTCCCATCATCGTCAAAGACTATACCTCTTGCAATATTTCTGTCATGATCAGTATATGTAAGCGGCCACTCTTCGTCCGTAAGTTCTATATATAAATCTTGATTGTTATTCATATGTGAAGTCCTCCCTTGTATATATATCTTAGCTATATATCTTAATTCTATATCTTAATTATTCTAAATCTTAACCCTAAGTCTTAACTCTATTTCTTGATTCTATCTGTAATCTCCATTTAAGGCTTGCATGGTCTTTGCCACTCTTTTCATATATCTTATCAAACTCTTCGGGAGAAACTTCATTACTGTTTCTGCCTGTTGGGCTCATCTGAACTTTATCATGAGTAAGGTTTCTTATAAACTTGATTTAAGAACTCTAAAAAAATCAAGTTTACCGATTTTTTTATGTTGTTTTCTTTTTGATAACAAATACAGAAGGTTTTGATATAAAAAATAAATATATGCCAAACAGTATTTTTGTGATTGCATAGGCATATCCTATTGTTTTTATTGATACATCCGGAAATGTATATCCAAAGATGCAAATAGCAATATCTATTATTGCAAGAGCCAACATACTAAAGCCATGAATAATAAACCACGGAATAAAATGTATTGCTGTTGCCAGAAATACTCCAAGCCATATTAGTCTCCAGTTCCATCCGGGAATAAAAGGCCCCGCAATGCAAAACATTAAGACAAATAGCATTACCAAGGATACATATATTACTTTGATTTGAAATTTTGAAATTGCGCCCTGTGAGAGTCTTTTTCTAACTTTTTTATTTACATTTACACTGAAAAAGCAGATGTAATATCCTGCCAGAAAGATGATGGGATTGATCAAAAAAACACCACCAAAAATGTCAGATAATACAATTACTATGCCAACTAACATTAACCAAAGACCGCATTGCTTTTTGTTATTAAACTCCAACTTATCCATTCTTCATCCTTCCCAAGCGAATCGTTTTCACATATCATTTATGATATCTTTTTTCCAGACAAATAGGAAGATATATCAAAAACATACTAATATTAAATTCCAACCTGTAACCCCCGGTATATATCAACATTTTAAGTGTTTGTAGTTATTTTTCCTGTGGTATCATATTATACAAATGCAAAACGCAGCATATAATCATTGATAATCGGGGAAAAAAATGGAAAATCTGATCTTTAGCTTAAACGCCACTCTACCTATATTTTCACTTATGATCCTGGGATATTTTTTCAATAAAATTGGACTTATAGATGAAAAGGCCGCTTCATGGATGAACAAATTTGTATTTAAAGTTGCTCTTCCGGTTCTTCTTTTTGAAGACCTTGCTACTCAAGACTTTGCAGGAACCTGGAATAGCAAATTTGTCTTTTTCTGCTTTGTTGTCACTATGGTCAGCATCGCAGGAATATACTTGTTATCACGAGTTCTTATAAAGGATACTGC
>DGGU01000061.1 GCA_002392345.1 Lachnospiraceae bacterium UBA3866 | reverse complement strand
TTTTACTAGTTTTGCTAGTTTTACTGTCTTTCTTCTTAGCATTTGCAAGCTGAACGCAAGCTTCTGCAAGATCTTTTGGAGTTGAATTATATAGTTTTACATAGTCATCAGGACTTACAACTGCCGTTGAAACCTGTGGTCCTAAATCAACATATTCTGCCTCAGCCGTTTTTGTAAATGCATTTACAAGGAATCCTGGACCTACTGCATTATATACTATGTTAGACCTCTTGGCGCTTTCAGTTCCTGGTCCGTCACATGCATATGCAAGTCCGCTAACTATCTCATCGCCGATTATGTTATTCAAGTCACCATATCCATATATTACATTATTGAGGGTTCCATTCCATGTGTTTACTGCTAGGCCTATGCCAGGTCCTGCAAACTCGTCTTCTTCAAAATTATACTCTATAACAAACTCGTCTGTAAAATCTTTACCTTTTGCATAAATGGCATTAGATAAACCAAGTAGTGCAAAAACCAAAAGTCCTATTGTCTTAACTATATTTTTCATATCCTACCTCTCTTTCGTCTTATATATGACTTATAATTTATTAACTTATCTTATAAGTCCATTGTATATCGAAAGAGGCGATTTGTTAAGTGGTAGCACTTTGGCAAATCGTGGTAAGTTTGTGGTATTACTTTATCCCCACCGCATTTATTATAGGCAATGAAAATGCAACGCCATTGCCATCAGTACCAAGTCCGACTTCATTATATATAGCCTTCAGCACTTCATCTTTTATATCTTTATGCACAGCAAGTATGACTAAGTCTTTCTCAGGACTTATTGTTATCTTAAATGTCTCTTCGGCATCTTTTTTCGCTGTGCCTCTCGCATGGATTATCGTTCCGCCAGTAGCTCCAACTGCTCTTGCTGCATCCATCACTTCTCCAGAAAATCCTGCATTTACTATACAAAATATCATTTCAAATTTACTCTCTGCCATACTCACCTACCCTATAATACTACTTTTATTATTACTCAAAAAATTGAAAAATGTAACTCCCATGACACTTGACAAAGGACATGTCCAGCATACCCCTTTTCCATCACGAAGAGTATCAAATTTTTCTTTCAAAGTGCTCATTATGCTTTTTACTTTATCTTCTGTAACAATGCTAAAAATGACAGCCTTTGATCCTATTTCATCAGTAAAAACTGTCGCCTTCGTCGTCCCATTGCCTATAGCGATGAGCTGCATATTCGCACCAATACTTTCTATGAGATCAACATAAAAATCAGTTTTGCTTTTTCTCACAATAGTCACAAGCATCATTAATTTTTTTGTAGAAGTTAATTTTTTATTTTTCTTTTCCATTTTCAGCCCTTGATTATTATTTTTCTTTTACTATGCAAAGCATAACTACGCCTTTTTTTATCTTAATCTTTGCATATGGATCTTTAAATTCATTACTCACACCAAGAGGGTATTCATTTCTTAAGGTGATGTTTTTCACATCATACTTTGTGCCTTTTATGTATTCAATGCTTGACTTGTCGCTCATAGAGAAGATGGAAATATATCTACCTTTAATTTTTTTTATCCTTATAAGCTCATCTTTCGCTACTAAGATCTCAGTATCATCTGAAAGTATCCTCCCTCTTGCACCATTTTCTGCTATATACTTTAGAAGACTTATGTTTGCAATCGTATGGTCAAGTCTTTTTCCAAGTCCACATATTATGTCTATCTCTTTATAGCCATTTCGAATAGCATACTTTACTGCAAGCCCGGTATCAGTATCATCTTTTTCTTTTTCTACTTCTATGATAGTGGCAAAATTTCTAGGCCTTTTAATTGAATCAAAATCACCAATTACTATATGAGGCCTTATCTTAAGCTTTTTCCCATAAGCATATCCTTTATCACATGCAATAATTAAGTCATAGCGACTACTAAGTCTTACTTTAGAAAATTCTCCACCAGATATAATTAGGCACTTCATTATTTTTCCCATTTCATTCTACTGATATTTATAATTCTCTTTATTGGTTTTATATATATAAGTACAAGTGAAAGTATGCACTCTATAAATATATAACTTCCATTGTACACAACCGTATAAAGTATAGGGTTAATGTTTTCAGGTGCATATTCTTTGAAAAATATATAACCAGAAATTGAGCTTGACAAAAATCTAAGTATACAAGCAACTATAAATCCAATACTTAGTCCTTCATCCATATTTCTAAAAAAACCCACTACCCCAAAACAGCTAAATGCTATAGTATAATCGAGAATCAGTTGTGCAGGATGCACTATATAGGGGTCTACTATAAGTTGCAGCATTGAGTATGCAAAACTTGCAATAAATCCAAGTCTTATGCCAAAAAAGTAAGCCGGTAAAGATATGGCAAGCATTGAAAAAAGTGTGATACTTCCTCCAAATGGCAAGTGAATAAGTTTTACAAAACTTAATGCATATGCAAGTGCTACAAAAATAGAAGATATAGCAAATTTTTTTATATTAGAATTCATTACAAAAACTATGCTTCAAAATATATTATCTGATCATCATCTGCTCTCAAAATTCTTCTCATAGATATTCTATCACGAAGTATTTTTGCAAAGATTGCTCTAAAACCAAGTAATTGTATAGATATAAGCGGTATCATAGCAACGAGTGCGACCACACCAAAAGCAAGGTTTATCACTTCATTCTCATTAGCGACACTTGCACATGCTCCAATCATAAAAGGCAATATAAATGTCGAAGTAAGCGGACCACTTGCTACACCACCCGAATCAAACGCTATAGCTGTATATATAGGTGGTACAAAAAGAGAAAGTGCAAGCGATATAAAATATCCTGGTATAAGATAATAAAGTATCGAAAATCCATTCAATATTCTAAAAATTGCAAGTGCTATGGCAAGTCCAACTCCAAGAGAAAGTGCTATAAGCATAGACTTCTTTGTCACAGTGCCACCTGTCACTTCTTCTACCTGTACTGTAAGAACATGTATAGCTGGCTCTGCAAGTACAACTGTCATGCCGATTATAAAGCATATCGCTATAGCAAGTCTTGGATGAGCCATAACTATCTGTCCACCCATTGCATAACCTATAGGAAGGAAGCCTATAGATGCTGACGAAAGGAAGATGACAAGTCCTGCAAATGTAATCATTATACCGATAACTATCTGCATCATCCTTCTAATCGGAAGTTTTATAATAAAAAAGTTAAGTGCTAAAAAGAAAACAAAAATTGATAGAAGTGCCCTAGCCACTCCTGAAGCGTGTTCAATAATGACTTTAAGCACGCCTTCTCTCAACACTGAATCTATGCTATAATCTGGTAATTTATAGATTATGTCACCTTTTGTAAGCATAATAAAAAGGAGGACTACTATAATTGGCCCTATAGAGCAAAGTGCGACAAATCCAAATGAATTTTCATTACTATTCTTTCCACCAATTGTCGCAGCCATTCCCACACCAAATGCCATCAAAAAAGGTACCGTTATAGGACCTGTGGTTACACCGCCCGAATCAAATGCAAGAGGCATTAGATAATTTTTCCCCATCTCACAAAGCAGTGCTGCAAATGCAAATATCAACATATAAAATAGTAAAAGCAGCATTGATAACTTCTTGTCAAAGATTACTTTTAAAAGTGATATAAGTAAAAATACTCCAACTCCAATCCCTACACTAAATATAAGAGAGGTTTCATCGATTGCATCTTTAACTTGCCCAGCAAGCACAGTAAGATCTGGCTCTGCAATAGTTACAAGAAAGCCCATAAAAAGCGCAACCGAAAGTATAAGCGATATCTTTTTGGTCTTTATAAGGCCTGATCCTGCATAATCACCCATAGGAGTCATAGAAAGCTCTGCGCCGATATTAAAAAGTGTCATCCCAATTATCAGCGCAACCGAAGATAAAAGATACACTATCTTTTCTTTATAGCTCAGAGTAAAGATAGGTGTGAGTGATAGCAGATACACTATTACGACTATTGGTAGTATAGACGTAAGTGATTCTTTAAATTTTGACCATACAAATTTCATATTGCTTAAAATATAAATTTATCTTCAAAATACTTTTTAAGTCCTTCTATCGGGATACGAACCTGCCCCATGCTGTCTCTTTCTCTCACCGTCACTTGTTTATCATTTTCAGAATCAAAATCATAAGTGATGCAATAAGGAGTTCCTATCTCATCTTCTCTTCTATATCTTTTTCCTATAGTTCCTTTCTCATCAAAATCGCACATGTAATATTTACACAATTCATCATATATCTTCATCGCTGGCTCTGATAATTTCTTTGAAAGTGGAAGCACTGCTATCTTAATAGGTGCAATCACAGGATGGAAATGCATCACTACTCTTGTGTCGTTATCGCCAACGACTTCTTCATCATATGCAGAACACAAGAATGCAAGTGTCACTCTATCTGCGCCAAGTGATGGCTCGATAACATAAGGAGTATACTTCTCATTAGTCTCATCATCAAAATACTGAAGATCCTGACCTGATACATTCATATGTTGAGTTAAGTCATAATCAGTCCTATCCGCGATCCCCCAAAGTTCTCCCCATCCAAATGGGAATAAGAACTCTATGTCTGTAGTAGCCTTACTATAGAAAGAAAGCTCTTCTTTATCATGATCACGAAGACGAAGCATATCGTCCTTAAGACCAAGATTATGAAGGAAGTCTATACAGTACTTTCTCCAATACTCAAACCACTCAAGGTCAGTTCCTGGCTTGCAGAAGAATTCAAGTTCCATCTGCTCAAATTCTCTTATACGAAAGATGAAGTTACCTGGTGTTATCTCGTTTCTAAAAGACTTACCAACTTGAGCAATACCAAAAGGAATCTTTCTTCTACTAGTCCTCTGCACATTCTTAAAATTAACAAAGATACCTTGAGCAGTCTCTGGTCTAAGATATACTACGTTCTTAGCATCTTCCGTGACACCCTGATATGTCTTAAACATAAGATTGAACTCTCTTATATTAGTAAAATTATGCTTGCCACAACTTGGACATGGAACTTTATGTTCTTCTATCCACTTCTCCATATCTTCATGCGACCAGCCATCTATAGAACTATTAAGCTCTATATTATTCTCTTTGGCAAAATCCTCTATTAGTTTATCAGCACGAAATCTCTGCTTACATTCTTTACAGTCCATAAGCGGATCGGAAAAAGAACCAAGATGACCAGAAGCCTTCCAAGTCTCTGGATTCATAAGTATAGCCGCATCAAGACCTACGTTATACTTAGACTCTTGGACGAATTTTTTTCTCCATGCATCCTTTACATTGTTTTTAAGCTCTACTCCGAGATTTCCATAGTCCCAAGAATTAGCAAGGCCTCCATATATCTCAGATCCTGGAAATAAAAAGCCTCTGTTTTTACAGAGTGCTACAATTTTGTCCATTGTGTAAAAATCTTTCATAACAACCTCTTTTAGAAATTAAAATGCTTTTAGTTCATCGTCATCTTCTACATTAGTAATTATATCTATAATTTTAAGCTCGTAACCTCTACCATTTTCAAGTTCTACCTTAACTATCTCGCCTATCTCGTGAGATATGAGAGCTTTGCCAAGTGGTGCCTCGATACTCACTTTCTTCTTCATAGAATCTGCTCTTATAGAAGTAACTATCTTATAAGTTTCTTCTTCCCATGCTGATTCATCTAATCCTTCTTCAACAAATTTAACTTTTACCATGTTGTTAAGATTAACTCCGCTAGTGCTTTTTGTCTCTATAATAGTAGCATCTTTGAGCATCTTCTCAAGGTAAGATATGCGGGCATTATTCTCACGATTCATCTTTCTTGCAGCATAGTATTCAAAATTCTCTGAAAGGTCACCCTGTGCTCTTGCCGACTTCACATCTTCAAGGATCTTTGGCCTTAGCACAGATTTCCTTTCATTGATTTCTGCTTTTATCTTTTCTACATCTTCTTTTGTTAATTTTTCACTTGCCATTAATTTACTGTTGTCCACTTTCCTGCATCATCTTTGTAAGCTCTGCAATTAATTTTATTTCTTCTATCTTAGCCTTTATTCTATCATAAAGTATATCGTTGAATGCTTTGTTATAATGTATACCATCAGCTTCCATATATCCTGCACCCACGCAATCGCTCATATCAATGTAATAGATATTATCATAGTCATTGGCAATCTTTCTAACCATATTGTCATAATCATAAGGAGTAAACTGTAAAGCATTAGTCACATTTAGATCATATAACATATAAGAGTGGACGAATACTATCTTGGAAGTCGCTTTCGCAAACTCTACCATATCCCTATATTCATCTTCAAAATAATTTGGGTGGGTGTTCTTCCTATGGTCATTGACGCTGATAGAAAATAGTATGTACTTATGGATAGAATAAAAAGCTTCCTGAAGTTTTCTCTGGTTCTCTTCTATAGTATAACCTTCTTGAAAATAAGGTATGAGTTGCATGTCCCGATTCACTTCATCCTTATAGAAATTTTGCGCATATGAATCACCTGCAACTATAAGCTCAGTGCCACTTGGCGTCTCTTTATAGAAACTCTCGTATCCACCAGCCACGATCACATTGGATGCAAACAAATTAAAACTACTGATTACAACCAACCCGATTGTAATTAAAAACAAAATCTTTTTCTTCATAACTATTCCTTTACCCCTTATGTAATGTATTTATAGCCTTCCGTTAATTCTTGATTATGCTTACAGCTTTGCTAGTTCCAAGTCTATCTGCGCCCTCTTCAAGATATTTTCTCATATCATCAAGATCACTCATGCCCCCAGCAGCTTTAATCTTAACGCCCTTTCCTACGTGCTCCTTGAAGAGTTTTATATCGTCATGCGTAGCACCAGCTGTCCCAAAACCTGTAGATGTCTTTATATAATCTGCTCCTGCTCTGGTAACTATACTACAAAGTTTTATCTTCTCATCATCAGTCAGATAACAAGTCTCTATGATAACTTTCAAAATCTTATTGTAGTCTTTTTCTTTTACAGCATTTTTTATATCAACTATCTCTTTAAATACATCATCATATAGACCATTCTTTACATCTGTTATATTGATAACCATGTCAACTTCATTTGCGCCATCCTCAACCGCCCTCTTTGCTTCAACAACTTTCGCCTCTTTCACGCTATAGCCAAGAGGGAAGCCTATGACTGTACATATATTAAGCTCAGGAAAATCTTTGTGTACTCGTTTTATATAATTTGGAGGGATACAAACTGATGCCGTGTGATACTTCATAGCATCCTCACACAAAGTTTTTATCTCATCATATGTAGCATAGGCCTTAAGTAGAGTATGGTCGACATGTGATAATAATTCCTCATTACTAATCATAGATTACCTCTGCATAGGGTCAAATGGTATACCTGATGCCTTTGGAGCACTTGAATGCTTAGATGTAAATATAAGTACAAGTATAGTTGCGACATAAGGAACCATCTTATATATATAACTTTGAATGTTGAGTTCGAAAAGGAATGGTATACTTGCATAGCTATTAGAAAGTGCCTTCATAAAACCAAAGAAGAATGCTGCAAGAAGTATGTATTTTGGTTTCCATTGACCGAAGATAAGAACTGCAACTGCCAAGAATCCATAACCTGATACTGTAGCATTAAAGTTGGTTGATGTAGGAACTACGAATACAAGTCCACCAAGTCCTGCAAGAGCACCAGAAAGTATAACTCCTGCATATTGCATCTTCTCAACTGATATGCCTGCTGCATTGGCCGCTTGTGGATTCTCACCGCAGGCACGGAGTCTAAGTCCGAACTTTGTCTTATACAATACTATAGTAGCTATTATAAGTATAAGGAAACCAATGTATGTAGTGATATATGAATTCTTGAAAAGCATATCACCGATAACTGGTATCTTTGAAAGTATAGGAACTTCAACTATTCTAAATGTATTATTGAAATTGATTTGTTGTACACCTTGTATTATACGAGCTATAAATATAGCAAATGCTGGTGCAAACATATTAAGTGCAGTACCTGATATTGTCTGGTCTGCTTTAAGGTTAACTGCTGCAATAGCATGGAAAAGGCTGAATACAATACCTGTGACCATTGCTATAACTATAGCTATAAGAAGTTGAAGGTTGCCAGACATAAAGCCTTGTGTAAAATTCAAGAAAAGTATACTTGTAAAAGCACCCATAACCATGATACCTTCAAGAGCGATATTTACTACACCCGATCTCTCACTAAACATACCGCCAAGAGCAGTTATAAGAAGGGGTATCATGAAAAGTAAAGTTTGTTGTATTAAAAAATATAATAATTGCATACTATTCCTCCTTCACTTTTAGATCTTTAAACGCTATCCCTGCATCTTTTCGCGCCTTCTGTTCTTTTATGACTTCGTATTCTGGCTTCTGATTTCTATTTGCAAACTTAGTAAGCATCATCTTTATGATAAGTGCAAATGCAGAGAAGTATATGATTATAGCAATAATGATATCTATAATTTCTTTAGAGAAGTGGAATAATTGTAGATAAAATCCACCTGCTGTAAGATATGCTATAAAAAGTCCGCTAAATATAATCCCTATAGGGTTACTTATACCTAGTAAGGCAACTGAGATACCATTGAATCCTTCGTTTGGTATGACATCCTTTACCTCTATATGACGACCTGTACCAGATAGAAGCATGATTCCTCCAGCAAGTCCACATATAGCACCTGCTATAAGCATAGATAAAACTATAGATCTATTTTCATTGATACCAGCATATTTACTTGCCACTTTATTGAAGCCACAAGCCTTAAGTTCATATCCGAAAGTTGTCTTCTCTAAAACTATGTATAAAACTATTGCTGCGATGATTGCTATAACGATACCGCTATTAACTGATGATCCAGCAAAGAATTTATCAAAATCAAGTTTAGGTATAGTAGCTGCTGCAGGTATGTCTTTTGACTCATTTCTCAAAGTATTGAAAAGTGCAGTATTGCCTTTTACTGTCATATTAACCCAGAAAAGAGCAATGTAGTTAAGCATGATACATGTTATAACTTCATTAACGTTAAAATAAGCCTTAAGTATACCTGGTATCGCACCCCAAAGTGCACCAAGTAGAGTTGCGAAAAGAAGTGCTACTACCCACTGCATAGGTCCTAAGGATTTACAGGTAAGTCCTATAAGAACTCCACCAAATGACCCCATGAGGAACTGTCCTGAACCACCTATATTAAAAAGTCCTGTCTTAAATGCAAAACCAACTGAAAGTCCGCAAAGTATAAGTGGAGTTGCATAATACAAAACCTGTCCTATACCTTTCATACCGTGTGCAACTGATCCTGTAAGTATAGTAACAAAACCTGGTACCGCTTCTTTAGTATTGGCTACAAGTAAAATTATAAATCCAATTACAAGACCACAAATAATTGCAACTAATGATGATATGAAAGGAGCAAAATCAAAACTTTTTTTCATTATGCCACCTCCTTCATGTTCATTCTCTTGCCACCAGCCATATAAAGTCCAAGTTCGTTGAGATCAAGATTTTTGACATCTTTGAATTCTCCAACAATCTCGCCTTCAAACATAACAAGGATTCTGTCTGCAAGATTCATAACCTCTTCTAATTCGAATGATACAAGCAAGACTCCTATACCATGATCACGAAGTTTTACTATCTCCTTATGTATGTACTCTATGGCACCTACATCAAGACCTCTTGTAGGTTGAACTGCTATCATAAGTTTATGAGGCTTACTCATCTCTCTTGCTACTATAATCTTTTGTTGATTTCCACCTGACATATCTCTTGTCATACTATATGGACCATTCAAACTTCTTATATCATAATCATCTATTTTTTTCTGTGTATACTCAATTATATCTTTAGTTTTCAAGAATCCACTATTTGAAAACTCTTTTTCAAAATACTGCTGGAATACCATGTTGTTAGCCATGTTATAATCAAGTATAAGTCCGTCTCTATGTCTATCCTCTGGTATATGAGAGAATCCATGAGTGTTCTTATATCTTATGCTCTTACTAGTGAAGTCTTCACCATCAAGACTTATAGTTCCACTCTTTATAGGCTTTATACCAGTGATACCTTTTATGAGTTCTGACTGTCCATTACCATCGATACCTGCTATACATACTATCTCACCAGAACGGACATCGAAACTTACATTGCGAACTTTATCTTTGTGGCCTCTTTCTCCTGCCACCACAAGATTCTTTACTTCAAGTATTACATTCTTTGGTTTTGCCTCACTTTTATCCACCTTGAGGCTTACCTTTCTTCCGACCATCATCTCAGATAGCTCTTCTTTAGAGACCTTGTCTACATCAACTGTATCTATCCTCTTTCCACGGCGAAGGATAGTACATCTATCAGCTACTTGCTTAATTTCATCAAGTTTATGGCTTATAAAAAGTATAGACTTTCCTTCTGCCTTTAAATTCTTAACCATAATCATGAACTCTTCTATCTCTTGTGGAGTAAGCACTGCTGTAGGCTCATCAAATATCATAATATTATTGTTTCTAAAAAGCATCTTAAGAATCTCTGTTCTCTGCTGCATACCAACAGTTATATCTTCTATCTTGGCATCAGGATCGAGGTCAAAACTATATTTCTTACAAAGTTCGACAACTCTCTTTCTTGCATCAGCAAGTTGTATAATGCCCCCCTTCGTCTCTTCTATACCGAGAATTATATTTTCAAGTATAGTGAAATTATGTACAAGCTTAAAGTGTTGGTGAACCATACCTATACCAAGTTTATTGGCTGTAACAGGCCCATCGATAATTTCTTTCTTACCATTGACATATATATCACCACTATCGGCCTTATACAAACCAAAAAGTACACTCATAAGTGTAGACTTACCTGCTCCGTTTTCACCTAGAAGTGCGTGTACTTCACCTTTACGGAGCTTTAATGTTACATCATCATTTGCTATTTTTCTTTTGAAGCTGAGAGTGATATTTCTCATCTCTATAGCATATTCTTCCATAATAGGCTCCTATATAAAAATAGGACTCCACAAAATATGGAGCCCTATTTTAACATTATAAAATATTATTGAATATATGTAACCTTTGTGTTAGAAAGTGTTAAAGCTGTTGATGGATCTGCATTATCAGTGTTATTCATAAGATCCCATTCACCATTTTTAAGTCTATTATAAACCTCATCATAATCAGCTTTTGTAAATGTATCAAATTTTGCATGATCCATAGCTGCACCAACACCATCGTTCTGAACGTTGAATACAGTAGTTTGTCCACCCTTGAATGTACCATCGTAATACCAAGAGATAGCATCATAAACAGAGTTTGCAAGCATCTTCATAGCAGAAGTGATAACTGTATCACTCTCACTATATTGATCAACGTCAACACCGATAACCTTTGCAACGAAAGATCCTTCTTGTTGATTCTTTCCTTCTGCTGCGCTCATAACTGAGTTACCAACTGCACCACCACAACCAAATACAACTTGTGTACCTGCATTGTACCAAGAAGCTGCCATACTTTGTGCTTCTGGAGTTGCAGCGAATTGTCCTGTATAGTTATATACTACTTCACAATCTACACCGAGTTCTTTAGCTGCTACATCAATACCTTGTACATATCCAAGACCGAAACGGATAACTGCAGGAACAGCCATACCACCCATGAATCCAAGTTTAGTATTGCCATCTTTTACTGCTGCATAACCAGCAAGGAAACCTGCTTGATCCTCTTGATAAAGTATAGGCATAGTGTTAGTTCCTGTAACATAATCGCTATAGTCAGCATTATGTGGCTCGCCATCAAGAAGTACAAAATGAATATCTGGATAACTTTGTTGAGCAAGATATACCGGCTCTTCGAAAAGATATCCTGGGCATACTACAAGTTTTGCTCCACCTTCAATAGCAAGTTCTATAGTCTCAAAATAAGCATTAGTACCTGCTTCTTGTGGTTGGTAATACTTATAAGTCTTACCATTTTGTTGAGCATACTTTACAAGACCTTCCCATGCACCTTGGTTAAATGATTTATCATCAATTGTTCCAAGATCTGTAACAAGAGCTAATTCAAATGACTCTCCAGATGCTTGAGGTGCTTCTGACTCTGCAGCTGGCTCTGCACTTGCAGAACTAGTTTGATTTTGTCCACAAGCTACGAGAGTAAGAACTAAACTCAAGCACATTACAAGTGAAATAAATTTTTTCATAATACCCCTCCGTATTAATAATCTTTGCAATATTATAGCACTTTTTTAAGCATTTTTCTACTATATTTTTAAGCATTTATATGCATAAAATAGCCCTAAATCTATTAGCTAATTTGTGTTCGATTTAATAAAATCTGTTGCATTTTTAACTATATTATTAACATCCGTAAGCTTCCAATCGCTACCACTTTTTATAAAGCTAAAATCATAAGTATAGGTCTCTAGTTTAACAGGATCTGCCTCTAATTCTTTCTTTATTGTCGCTATGATATCCCTAATATTATCATCTGTGATTATGCCACTTATAATTACATTAGCATATTTAAGAAATACTTTGCTAACAATCTTTCTCGCAAATTCTCTTATTGACGGCATGGTAAATGCCACCTTGGCCTTTGCTTCATCATCACTTATCTCTATACTCACAATATTATAGTTTATATCTTTGAAAATATATTTTATGTTTTCTTTTAGTTCACTGCTACTATTGATTAAATCTTCTACCTTTTTCACATCATCTAACGGAAGATTAGCATCTACATTTTCTTCTAAAGATTTTATATCAACTTCTTTAATACTTACATATATTTCTTCTATGGTCTTGGCAACTGCTTTTTGGTCTTCATCAAACCCCTCTTCTATCTTATTATAATCATAGACTTCCTCAGTGCTTGTTGTCTTAGCTCCTATCTCAAAACCAAAAAATCTTAAAATATCTTCTATGATATTTGCTCTTACAGTTTTAATGCTTGAAAATGTAAATACTGCAACTAACAATATATATGCAACCCTTTTTACTTTAAGTTTCATTGTATTAGAACTCCTTAATTCTTTTTTATTTCATATAAACCAATGCTCGCATCATACTCCGCCTTAAGTACAAAATCAAAAATATTAGGCATGAGGCACATAAAAAAGTCAGGCATAGGAAATGATTTTTTATCTTTATTATCAAAGAAGTGCTTTCCACAACCATCTTTAAATGTCGGAAGCTTATCACTTAAGTCTATATCATTACCTTGAAGTAGACTCTTTATATATTCTGCACATAAGGTATCCTCATCGGTTGGTCTTATACAACTCCAACCCATGCATACAAGTGAGACTTTTTCAGGATTCTTATCTAAGATATATCTCGCGATTGCTTTTGCGGTGACAAATGATCCACCAAGAATCTCTGTTGCATTCCTTGCTCCAACAATCCCTTGTACTCCTGACGACGTAGAATGAATTATGATTTTATCTTTTAAATCAAAATCCATCATGAGTTTCGCAGGGCTATTGCCAAGATCAAAACCTGGAAGTGTGACACCGTCTCTTTCCCCCGCTATGATATATTCATGATGCTCTTTCTTCAAACTTAGGCACTTATCTATATCACCTGACACATAAAGTTTCTTTGTGCCTTCATATAAAGCAAACGCCTCAAAAGTAAAGCATCTAAATACATCTATGATAACCGTAAGCCCTTCCGCCTCTTTAGCTCCATCTAGAAGCTCTAGTATCTTAATCTCGCCATTATATATTTTATTTCTACCACTTTGCTCCATTATTATATGTCCTATAACGTCTTTTTTAATTTACTTCTATAGTTATATTATTATTATAGCACAATTATGTTATAATGGTAATATGAATGAAGAGGAAAGATACAGTATTCAAACTGAAAAAATTAAATTAACTCTTATATATGCAGCCTTTGGAACTATTGGTATAGTTACACATTTCATAAGGCTCTCATCTCCTGGTATTGTTTTTTATAGAGCTATTTTAGGTTCACTTTTTATAATCGTTGCAGCTCTACTTTCAGGTAGAACTATCGATATACAATCGATGAAAAACAACTTCCCTATACTCGTTGCCACAGGTTTTTTCATGGGCCTAAACTGGGTTCTTCAATTTGAAGCATTTCGTGTGTCTTCTGTCGCCATAGGAACAGTCTGCTATAACACAATGCCAATATTCTTAATCATATTTGCATCAATTTTCTTCAAAGAAAAAATCACTCTTAAGACATTATGCTGCATCATAATTGCAATCATCGGTGTCGTTCTTGTGTCCAATATTATGAGCCTTGGTTTTAATTCTAATATTGCTCTTGGGTGTTTCTATGGGCTGCTTGGTGCTATCTTCTATGCACTCATACTTATATATAATAGGAAACTTGACAATATCAAAATGCACGACAAAATCATTTTCCAATTTTCTTTTTCGGCACTACTTATGGCTGTATACATTTTAATTATCGATAAAAATGCTTTCTGGTTTGATAAAAACATAACTAATAACGATCTAATCATAAGTGTAATCTGCATCTTACTTCTTGGTCTTTTCCATACTGGCTTTTGCTATATCCATTATTTTAATGCTGTAAAAAGGTTGAAAGCAGAAACTGTCGCAATTCTAACATTTATCGACCCAGTTGTTGCACTCTTCCTTTCATTCTTCTTATTAAAAGAATCTATGACTCCGCTCCAACTTTTAGGGTCTATTCTTATATTATCTGCTGCACTTGCCAACGAACTCCTAAAAACAAAAAAATAAGTGGTGAGTACCACTTATTTTTATTCGCCTATAAAAAGCAAGTTCAAATCATCTATTATCGCTTTTTTCGCTCCATTATCCATATGAGCTATGTCATGTTTTTCAAGATAATCTACAAGTTTATTCTTATGCTTTACTAATTCTTCACTAACTACTGTTGCATTTTCTTCTTTAATTCTTCTTGTTCTCTTATAACTTGATAATTCTTCTCTTTCCTTAGTAAGCCTTTCATAGATTTTCTCGTCGTAGCCATTGTTGTTGATCTTATAGTAGACATTTGCAAGATCTATTGCATCCTGAAGTGCATCATGTATCACATCGCCATCAATCTTACATATCTTTTTCAGGAATTGAAGGCCTTGATCTCCTACCTTATCACGAGTTTTTTTCTTTAAATCTATCCTTACATCATATAGAAGTTTTGATAGATACTTTCCATGTCTTTTGTTATCATATAGTTCAACTGTCTTATCAAGTGCTCTCTTATCTTCAAGCCCATAACAGTATACTTTCGTTATACCATACTTTTTGAGAAGCTTTGCAACCTTGGCTGATACCATCTCAAAATTATCTGCATCCTTTAGATCTTTAGTTCGTATACCAGTTATATCAGTACAACGGCGCGAGATCCTTTTAGCTGCCTTAAGACTAATAAGAGAATAAAATTTCTCTATTATAACTCCTTTATCATTGGTTATACATATACCGATTGAGACAACTTCTTGAGGGATGCTAAGACTTTTCTCATCATCATAAGCATTAAACTCACTATCATAAAAACAATTATATATGGATTTCGTTTTTCTTAAATTATCTAAAAACACTACTTTCTAAGCTCCTTCGGGATCTCTACACTTATAGCGCCAACAGCATATGGCGCTATATCGTATATCTGAAATATCACACATAATTTATCGATGTCATAGAAAAAAAACTGCAAGTCCGACTTCTCGTCTACATAGTTATCTATAGTTTCTTTATATTCTTCTTCAAAAATCATATCTTCTTCACTATGTTCTTCACACCACTTATAAAGATATTTTCTAAACTCTTCTTTATCTTTTATAACATCGTATAGATTTAGTTTCTTTCCTGTATTCACATCAAAATTATAACCAGATATATAATATATAGGATGAGCACCCATATAATCTTCATAGGTGAATACCCTTATAGACAGATGCTTGTCATCTCTGCGAGTTACATATACATCTGTGCTATCATGTGATAGATGATAATTCTCTATGCCTGTCTCTTCCTTATCCGTCTTGACTGTATCCTTATTATCACCATAAAACTTCTCGGCAGCTTTTTTCAAATCATCATTAACTACATCAAGCGCAGTCTGTATATTTTCTTCACCTTTTGTCGATGTCAAAACCGGATACTTTATATCAATATAAGTATACCCATCTTCAACTAAAGATGAGTCGATTTTCTCTTCCTTTATGCCTGCATCTTTGCGTGACTTAGCGTTATCAGCGTCGACATCGTATAAATCTACACCATCTTCTGCATTTTCAGTTAGATTTTCAGTTGCATTTTCAGTCACATTATCAATCGCTGCTATGCTAGTTTCATTATTTTTAACTGTCTTACAAGCATATGATTGTAATGTAAAACTTATTGCAATTATTAATACTATTATTTTTCTCATCATTTTTCTATAATATCACATTGTGGTATTAATGTCAAAAAACTTTATTTTGTGCTATACTTATACCATGAATTTTCGTGGGAAAAATTTTAAACACAAGCATTCGCTTGGTCAAAACTTCATAATCGATGAATTTTTGCTTGAAGATATAGCAGACGAGAGTCATATCACAAAAGACGATTATGTGCTTGAGATAGGTCCAGGAAACGGAGCTCTCACAAGATGTCTACTTGATCGAGTAAAATATGTGATAGCTGTTGAGATAGACAGGTCTCTCATTCCGCTCTTAAAAGATAATTTAAAAGACTATGATAATGCTACTATAATAAATGCTGATTTTTTAAATTATGATTTTATGAATATTTTAGATGAATTCTCACTTCATGGGTTCAATAAAGATATAGACCATATAAAAGTTGTCGCTAATCTTCCGTACTATATTACTTCTATGATAATACATAATCTCTTAATCAATCCTTATATAAGCGAGATGACTCTTATGGTGCAGAAAGAGGTGGCAGAGAGAATAGTTGCTACTCATGGTGGTAGAGACTATGGTATCTTAACTCTTTCTTGTGAATACTTTGCTAAGACAGAACTCCTTATGGTAGTATCGAAAGAATGCTTCATGCCAATACCTAAAGTAGACTCTGCTGTGGTTCATTTCGTTAAATATGAAAATTTCATCGATCTAAAAAATGACGAAAACTTCCACATAGAGGATAAAGATGAATACAAGAAACTTTTTTCAACTATCAAAGCATCTTTTTCTCAGAGGCGAAAAAAGCTTATCAATTCTTTATCTAATGTGGGTGGCTACAACAAAACTGTTCTCACTTCGGCTTTTACAAAACTTAATTTTGATGAAAGTGTAAGGGCTGAGGACTTATCGCTTGAAGACTATAGAAAGCTTTCTAATCTACTTTCATAATACCTTTTACTTATTTCTTTCAAAAATTATTATTTTATTATATAATTAGCTTATGCCAGTAAAGAAAAGAAGTGCATACATTGATGTCATGAAAGGGCTACTTATAATTCTTGTAATTATAGGACACCTTCCTTATTTTGATTATGATTCACGGACTCTCGTTCTTATATACAGTTTTCACATGCCTGCTTTTCTTATAATCGGTGGCATGCTTTCGCACATAGATAATAATACAAAACTTTCTACTATAATAATAAAAAGGGTTAAAGGAACTCTATTTCCATATATTATCTTTAGTATAATAACTTTCTTCATTATGCCAGTCGGCACTAAAGAAAGGGCAATAAGTGGTCTAATCGCAGCCTTAAGAGGTATAGGCGACCCAGTAAACTCTCTAAACCTACCACTTTGGTTTCTCACATTTTATTTTATTGTTATGATCACTTTTGAAATCATAGAGTGGCTCTCTTATAGAATTAGAAGTCTTTTTTCAAAAAGTAATTCTTATCTTCCTATCGCAATTATAGATATACTCATTATCATACCAATTATGACTTTAACATACATCTATGCAAGAGTATTAAAACTACCTCGTATCCCTTTTAATGTAGAGATAGCTCACTTCTGCCTTCTTTTCGTATATGTTGGGAAACTTATAGGAGTTTATATAAAAGATTCTCTTGTTAAGATAAATGGAGATGGCCTTTTGACTTTTATAACTGCTATCATCTCTACTGTGGCTTTGATCATTGAAGCTATATATTGGTACAGATTTTCTATGAGAAACGGTCGGATAGATTTAAATGCCAGAGACTATAAAGATGCCTTTTTTATGTATGTAGATGCCTTCTTAGGGTTCTTCATATTTGCTTACTTCTCTTATATTATATCTCTAATTCCATTTATAAATAAAATTCTTGCTTGCATAGGTGAAAATAGTATGTATGTGTTTGCTTACAATGTCCCTGCAAACTTTTACATCAACACTTTTATCTTGCCTTTACTCCCACAAATCGTATCGATAACTCTTGCACATAATTCTATAATGTCTGTGGCTTTATATACTTCTCTAATTTTACTTTATTCGCTTTGTCTTGCTCTGATCCACAAATCTATACGCCATCGAACTTAACTTTTCTACGACTATAGCTAGTACTATAATAATCACTAGATCAAGAATAACTATCAAAAACGTCTCTATCCCACTTGTTTTCTTATAATTAAGCATATAGTCAACTTGATATATTACAAAATGATGGACCAAAAATATCTCAAGCGAAATCTTATTGAAATATACCACAAATCTTCTAAACCAAGATACACTTGATATCGCATCTTCAAGGTTATAAAAGATAACGAAAATCGCTACTATAACTATAGTAGTCTTTATATTGTCAGGTATAGGTATATAAGTCGTATAAAAATAAAAAAACGCTACTACAGGGATGGCTATTATACATAGCCATTTTTTCATCTTAGATAGCGCTTTCTCATCTATCAAAACTATACCCAGATAGAAATTATATATCTGGCAAAAAAAGTTCATATGACTTGGTATCACAAAATTAAAACTTCCATATCTAAAATTAATAAATAGAAAATATAGGGTCATTATTATGAAAGTTATTATGCTATTTTTCTTATGTGCCCACTTAAGAAGAGGATACAAAAGATAACAAAGTATGATGCACCCAAGAAACCACTCACCTATTCCAAGTGTAAACGTAGGTATGCCATTGGCATGAAGATATTCATCAAGACCTATTATAGTATATATAAATCTCCACTTCGCTATACCACCAAACATATGTACGGTCTTAAAAGTAATTGCTTTAATTATAAAATATATAGTATAGGAAATATAAAAGGGAATAAGCACTCTCATCAGTCTTCTTTTATAAAAACTAGATAGGCTTTCTTCCCTTTTACTAAGTGATATGGTTGCACCGGATATAAGCACAAAAAGTCCACATGCAATCATACCAAGATTCATATTTGGTCTTATGATAATATTTTCTAATACCTTCAAATCATGCATCGGATGGATGACATACATATCCATCATTATATGATGCATGAACACTGTAAATATTGAGATGATCTTTAATAAATCAAAACAATATATTCGTTTTCTTGCTGTCTCAGCCAATGGTATTATTTAATTACTTTGATGTATTCTATAACTGGCTGATCTTCTTTTAAAACTGTGCCATTTCTATCCTGTGTAGGAACTTTTTCACATATTGCATCTACAACTTCTATGCCACTTGTCACATGGCCAAAAGCAGCATACTCACCATCAAGATGTGGTGACACTTCATGCATGATAAAGAACTGTGAGCTAGCAGAATTAGGATCCATAGCACGAGCCATAGAGATAACTCCTCTTTCATGCTTTATAGGGTTGTCTACACCATTGCTTGCAAATTCACCTTTGATAGTATCAGGTGAACCGCCTGTACCATTACCATTTGGATCTCCACCTTGAATCATAAATCCTGGTATGATGCGATGAAATGTCAATCCATCATAAAATCTCTCATTAACGAGTTTCAAAAAATTCTCTACTGTTATAGGAGCTGCCGTTGGGTCTAATTCAAGTTGTATAATACCATAATCTTTTACAGATATCTCTACTTTTGGATTTTCCACAGCGTTCCCTCCTTCGCTTCCTTGACTATTAGCATTGGCTACAGTCTTATTTCCGCATGCACATAACATAGTCAGCATGCTCACACATAGTAATAGATTTATAATCTTTTTCATAGTATCCTTCCTTACATCATAATCTATATTTTTAATTACAACTTTATAATTTTATCACACCTTATGCTATTTTTCAACAACTATAAATGTGCTTTATTCTTTCTTTTCCTTAAAACCTTTTATGGTAAATATCTCATATATTATAACAAGTATCACTAGCGCTACACCTCCAGCAAGAAGTAAAACTGATTTGGTATTTAAAATGTTGAACGCCAATATTCCAAATTCTGAATTCTCTTCTTTTGCATCATCTTCTGCAGTTCCTCTGGCACTCAATATCTTATCAATGTACTCTTGTTCTAGATACCATGGCCCATGCAAGCCTCTTACAATACTATCAGTATCTCCGTCTTCGTAAAGTAATCTTGGTCCATAAAAATCATCTGTTGCATCTTCATCGCCTTCTAGATTTTCTTTGCTTTCATCATTCTCATTGCTTTCGTTTCTTTTTTTATTATCTTTTTCTTCTTCTTTATCTTCTTTCGTAGCCTTTTCTACCTTCTTTGTCGTCACAGTACTTTTAGTTAAGGCTACTGCTGTTTCAGCGGTTTTATTTTCTACTACCTTGTCATCTACTGTGCTTTCCTTACTCGTTATTATACCATTGATTATAGTTCCGCTACTTGTTATTCCTTTGCCACTACTTCCACTACTGCTACTTCCACTACTACTACTTCCATTGCTACTACTTCCGCTAGAGTTACTATTGCTTTTACCACTGTCGCTATTGCTGTTATTATCGTTACTGCTAGTATTATCACTACTATTATTGCTACTATCATCGCTTACATTGCTACTCTTTTCTTCTCCATCGCTACTACTTCCACCTTCACTACTGCTTCCTCCTTCGTTGCCGTTTCCTTCTTCACTGCTACTATTCTCTCCTTCACTGCTACTTCCTTCTTCACTGCTACTTTCTTCTCCACCGCTGCTTCCTCCTTCGCTACTACCTCCACCTTCGCTACTGCTTCCTCCTTCACCGCTTTCTTCACTATCTTTTTTATCGCCACCTTCATCACCTTCATCATTTTCATCTTCTTTATCACCATCATTTGTGTCGCTTACAACACTTTTTGATTTTGCAAAGAGTATCACAGTCTGATTGTTTTCTATATCAGATTTCACGTAATCCCTAACTTCATCCAAAGTTTCAAAAGTATTGCCATCCAAATCTACATAATGAGAAAACTCTTTATTTGTTCCCATGTTAAGTGGCGTCAAAAACCCTTCATCTATATAGAAATCATATTCCACATTCGCTTGCTGCGAATGATTATCAAAGTAACCAGTAAGAGTATTATAAAGTATCTTATACTTCATAGGTTTATATACCGGGTACAAGGTGTACACTTTATCATTTTCCGCTGTATAATTTAGCACTTCTCCTTTGTCACTAAAATCCACTTTGTCTGTTCCCTCAGCAAGAGACCATCCATTAAATATAAGATAATCATAATCTACATGATTTGGCAGATAGGCTTTTTTGTCATATGTAAAAATCTGGTCTGGTATAGTAGTGTCATATTTAAGTTTTCTGCTTATGTGTGGTTCTATATTAGATTTTGTGCTGTATACAAATTTATATTGTATTGGCGTATAGATTGCTTTGTAATACACAGATCTTGATCCGGCTTTTTCGTCAAGAGATGTAGTACTCGTGACATAAACTTTTTTTGTCGGCACACTTTTTGTGGCAAGTAGTTTTAAGTCATCACAGTCTACCTCAAGTTCATATTTTTCATACCATTTGAATATATATCCTGTCTTCTTTGTATACTCACTATGTACACATTCTTCATCCACATCAAATACATTAGATGCAGTACTAATTATATCATCATTTATCTCATAATGATATTTCACCCTTTTAGTTTTTGTACAGACACAAGCATTATTGCTTATGCCATCATACTCATATTCAAAGTTATGTTCTTCTTCCTTTTCCCATTCGCACTTACTACATTTTAATGTATGTTTACTCTCATCGCACTGTGCTGCTACCCAGTCGTGATCACAATCTATGTAATCTTTAAGATCTATTGTGTTACTAATCAAAGAATATCCTTTAATGTTTGTCTGAATAGTGCCATATTGTTCTTGTGTATATACTGCATAAGGCGAACCAAAACATAAATAACGATAATTATCAATATATTTTTTTTCGATCGATATTGTAGAATTATAATTTAAATTCAATTGATCCACATATTCATTAGAGTTTGACCAATGAGAACTGCGACCAACATAGCCACTATTATTAATAAGTTGCACTCCATCTCCATTATTTTGAATCCACCCTGTTGGATACTTTTTAGTATTTTTAAAATTATATGTATCCTTTGACATGTGAAATCTTGCTTCTACTGGTATAAAATATTTATCACCATTGCTTGTGTTTTGATAGTCATATTGAGTTGTATATCCTGAAGAACTAATTTTATATTTATCAATATAGTATGCTAATTGAATATTGTTAATTTTAACCCAAGAATTTACAGTTATAGTACCATAGTTGTCTGCAAATGGAGTATAATCTAATTCATAAATTGTAAATGAATTACCAAAATTTTCATTCTTATAAAGAAATGGCACTAAAACATTATGATAATTTGCTAGACAATTTGATCCCAAATTAGTTTTAACATCATAACTACCATTAGCCGTGACTTTAAAAGTATATTTATTGTCATCTTGAGTCATTTTAACTTTTACATTGTTTAATGTTAAATTTTGATTATAAATAACAGAATCTTCAACTTCGGAATAACTAGTTGAAGAAGATCCTTCATAATGTCTATATGATGATATGCTCGCTGCATATGTATCAATCTTAATCTCTAGCCCCAAAATCACTAAAGCAAATGCCATTATATATATGTGTCTTTTCATACGCTATTCACCCTGTAACCTTTAATCTTTCTTGCTATCAATATCGTTACCACTAACACTTCAAAGACCAGTATAAAAGCAATATTTTTAATAAAAGCTTCTTTTCCATTGATAATGAAATAGACAAAAGGAACAACTATGAGAACTATTGGCGCAAATATAGAGCATATATATCCCATGTTAATATGGGCATTAAGTTTCCGTTTCTTTCTACTTTTTCTGGCATCCTTATCAAACTTAATTATCTTTTTATCTGCTTTATCAAAATCTTCATAGATTTCATCTTCAAGAAACTCTTTGGTATCATCATCAATATATATGCCTTTTTTCTGCTCTTCAAAACTTCTATTATCCAATACACGATTTTCATTAATCTGTTCTTCTTCAAGCATATAATCATAATCTTCAATATTGTATTGCTTTTCTTCATTTTCATATGCCATCATCTCTTCATAATTCTTAAATTCATCACTCTCATACTCAGTTGAATTTGTATCACTTTTCATTTGAACTTTATCTACTAGCTCTAACAGATCACTTATAAGATAATTCTCTTTTGAACTTCGCACAAAAAGTCCATAGGCAAGATTGAGTGCCTCTTTATCGTCAATATCAATAAATCTAAGCGTTCTTATAAGAAGTTTAGAAAGTTCATATGAGAAATCGGATTTATAATTCGGTATGACTATAAATTTTAATTTTAATCTATCATCTATGCGCTTCACTCTAATCAACTTTAGATCAAGTGATATAGAGTTTTCTGACACAAGATAGTTCTCTATCGATAGAAGCACCTCATCAATTGCCATGACTATATCACAAAGATCTATCTTGCCAAGCCTATTACTTTTGAGATATTCATCAAGTCCTATACTGCCTCCTACATCGTATACAAGGTTTCTCTCTTCGTTGTCATACGCGATTTGAAATTTATAAACATTTTCTATGTTTTCCTCTCCAAGAATTTTACTTTCATAACTCTCTGGATTAATATCAATGTTCTTTAAGTATATCTTTGTGCTCTTAATATTTTTCTCTTCTACAATTTCAAAATTATTCTGAATTAGACTCCTCTGCTCCTTCATTTATTACACCCTCCTCTTTTATAATACTAATAATGTTGTTAATATATTCTGGATTATAATCTTTTCTTTTATCTATAGTGTAATTTGCTTTTTCGCTTTCATACTTCAAAGCAATTTCTTTAGAAATATTAGTTTCTCTCAAAAAAGTAAATGTAAGAAAACTGAAAAAGAAAAATGCTGCTATGCTTACTATAATCCCAGTTTCTAAACTATGCATACTATGTAACCTATAATAGCAGGCAAGAAACAAGGCATAAATGGGATCCTTGATTCTGTCCTGCTTTTTGTATTTCCAAAATAAAATAGAAATATTCCTACTATAAATGCTACAAACATCCCAGTCAAAAACAGTACTAGGTTTTCTTTTAGTGTCAACAACAGTCCGTTAATCACAAAATACACTCCATCCGCAAGTCCTATCCCTTCATCTGAAAAAAATGACAGTAAATATATCACCAAGCCAAAAGCCATAGATAATAAGATATCAAGCACTTTAGAAAATGTTATACTTTCTCTTGTAAATCCAAGTGCAACCAGTGCAATTATTGCATATATAACAAGTGCTGATAATTCCATCTTTCTTTCTCTTACATCTACATATAAGAAATATATATATGCTATTAGGAAAATTATATGTTTCATTTAGTCTCCCTTCTATTACAACGCGAGCAAAGATTTAAATCATATTGATCTATTTTCTCTTTTGGTATCTTGGTGATATAAGCTGTCATAAGCGGACAGTCACTTTTATAATGAAATCTATCGCCATACTCTGTTATATAACACACCGTGTCATCTTGAAGGTTTATTCTTTTGAAGCAGTAATCACATTTACTATATGTATGATTGGCATCATTTCTTTGACTCGGGATATCTCGATATTCGAAAGATTTTGTTTTTTTAACTAGATATGTGCAATCTATAAAAAGATGATATATATTACTATGCACATGATTATTGGCTACATATACAAAGTCTCCGCTTTCTTCTGTTAATGCAAATCTATCACCAACTGCTCCTATAAATGCTCTTCTATTACTTACCAGCCTTTTCCTCACGTCCTCTATATGATATAAGTTATATGGAAGAGTAAAGCCGAAAACAAAATCATAAAGCACTTCATCTGTCTCATTGTTATATACTTCTGCATACTTATTGTAGATATAATCGATATTCCGATACTCGCTTTTATCGTCACCATACTCATCGTTAAAATCCAAAATCATACTGCCAAAATTAACGATATTTTCTATAGTGTTTATATTTACTGGCGATGACTCATTCTCTTCGAGTTTAGAATTTATCTTCTCCGAAATCTCAGTGTCACTCAAATCGTTTTTTAGCATCTCGTAGTTGCACCTTGTTTTTGATGCATCATTCAATTTTATTAACACATCGCTTGTTGTTTTAATCATAAGAAGTGGGCCAAGCATTAAGAACAAGACGAATATCATTATGGTAAATGAGAAAGCTGCTTCTACTGTAATTGAACCATTGAGTTTTTTCTTAAAATCAATCATAAAAACTTCTGTATGCATTTATCGGTATCTTATACTCGTCATAAAGCACGACATCTTTTGCAGGAACAAATACAAAATTAGTAAAAAGGTGTCTACAACTAAAATCATTTTTCGTATCAAAGGAATATATTAGCTTACTAAAATCAAAATTCGATTGGACGTTTTGAATATTCTTTTCTATAGTGCCTACCATACGGCTATTTATATCCTTTTGCTTTGTAGAAATTAAAAGCAGCCTCAAATAATCTTTGTAATCAAGCGCAAAGCCGGTATCATCACTACTTTCATCATCATTGCTTACACCATTTCTTGCTATATCAAGTATATCTGATATTGACACGCTCCATGTTGCCTCGCTATGCATAAAGCTAACCCTTTTATTGTCTAATATCTTTTTTACATCGGCGAGTGCTTGTGCCGTTCCCCAAGCTGTCAATACAACTAGAAACATTGCTTCTGCCAAAAGCGGTGAAAACCCAGAGAAAACTGCCATTGTAAATGCTCTAACTGCTTCTCTCTTATCAGGATTTGTATATATGTATAAGACATCAAGCCCTATCCTCATGAGCAAGATTTTATTAATCACCATTTTTATGTTCTCAAGATCCGACCCCTTGCCTGCTATTAGCCTCTCTACTTCAAGCGATGTGCTGCCACTTTTTACTATCTCATTATTCTTTTCTTTATTATAGTAATTAAACTTATCAAGCTCATATTCTCCAAGTAAGATTTTATCTATAGATAGCGCATCAGCATTTGATAACACATTGAAACCTCTTATAGTCTGATCTATCGTTGATATCTTGCCTATCTCTTCATCACTCAAAACAAGATCTATAACCACACCATTTTTCATGCTTATTAACTTTTCAAGCAGATTAGATTCCGATGTATGTGTACTTGATGATACTATGATCTCTATCTGTTCCATTTTATAATCTTCGTATGTTTCTTTAAGTTCTTTTAAAAATTCTTTTAATTCATCCTCTACGCCCTTTCTCTCATCAACTAATTCTGCTATATAGTCATTGTCTCTTTCTTCACCACTCTTTTTTCTTTCATCTGTAATCTCATCAGTGATATCTTTCAATTCAGATACATATGTATCAAGATTTCGCTTATCTTCTTCAACTATTCTTTCTATATTTTCTATATTAGCCCTTCCCTCATCTATCTTCTCCTGCATATCGCTATAGTCGTCCACATAACTTATAAACCTATCAAATTCTGATTCAATAAAATCACACACATCATCGGTAAATTCATAGTTTCCAGAATTTTTGTCGGCATAATAACGATCTCTACTTGCATAGATTCTTTCCTTTAATTCACCCATCTTCTCTTCATATCCTCTAAGAGCATTTTTAAGAGTTTTTGCTTCTTTTAAAAGAGATTCCATTTTACTACTTATCGATTTGCCGTTATTATAAGTTCCGCTTGTTGACATGGCTTTTATAGCATTTAATCTTATATTTACTGTATCTACATAAGTCATTATCGTTCTGGCATGATCTTCCATATTTCTTATTAAACTCTCAAAATCAAAATACCTTTCATATATTTCGCCATATATTTCATTTTTCTCAGTCTCTTCGAATACATTTTCAATTCTCTCTTTTAAAGTCTCCATGTCGTTCTCTTCTGTTAACATTACACTTTCGCCAAGAAATTTTATACTTTTCCCGATGATTTTTTGTTTCATATAATTTACAATTTCTTTTTCAAGATAATTCTCATCTAGTAAAGTTTTAAAATTCAGATCTATATGATCCTCGTCAATTCTAGCCACATACCAATTATCTATATATGCATCTCCATCAGTAAAATACGGCTCAATATAACTTAGATATTCTGTCTCAAGCAAATCTTTATTCTTATACTCAACTCCATATAGGCTATAATACTCATAAAGATTTCTATGATATAAAGATGCCATAGAATCAAGTCCTGCATCAGTGGCAAGTTGTAGATAAAGTTTTTGGCAGTTAATCCTTGCTATCTCTGTTACCGACATGATTACAGATATTATAATTACAATCGCAAATGTAAAATAAATTGATATACTACCATTATATCTTTTCATTAACTGTATATGCCTTCTGCCTGACTATTGATTTTGGAAAAAACTGTGTTGAGAAGCGAACCTATCTTATCTTTAAACAAGAACACAAATCCTATCAATACTACAATTATAAGTACTAGTTCTATAACTCCAGCACCGCTCTCATCTTCAATAAATTCTTTTACTGCTTCTCTAACATATTTTTCCATTTTAAAAATCAAATAATTCATTTTGCCCTCCTTACATACCCATAAATGCGGGTACCATTATAACAACCATAATTACTGCTAGCATCATCATCAACGGCAATATAAGTTTTGTTGCCGCTTCCTCACCAAGTTTCTTAGCATGCTGTTTTCTCTCATACAATGCATCTTGCACCTCCATATTTAATATATTTTTTAATTCTTTATTGCCATTCTTTATGCTTTGGATAATAATGTTTAGAAATCGAGTATAAGTTCTCATGTTGATATTTTTTGCCATCTCTTCATATGCTCTAACTTCGCTATATCCACTTGAAAGTTTATTCTTCACTACTACAAGCTCTTCATAAGCCACTCTCTCATTATCTTTATTGTCAATTGATTTATTCTTTTGATATTGCTCTGCAAGTCTTATCATAGAGTTCCTTATAGTCATACCACTGCTTACATAAAGCAAAATCTTTGTTATAATTTGTGTATAATCTATCTCCAACCTTCGTTTTATTTTCTTTTGCCTTTCTCTTTCTTTTTCTTTGTCTCTCGCTTCAAGAAGTATTGCAACTAGAATTCCAATAACGGGCATAAGCAAAAATGTAAGATTGGGCTTTTCTCTATACGATATTTTAAAATTATTAACTGTCTTGGGCAGACTTATAGTATCGTCTGATATAGTTTCACTATCCTTCTCAACTAACGATTTTTTAAATGCCACTTTAAACGCCTCAAGCGGTGTAAGCGACTTGCTTACCACCGTCACTGGAATCATATATTTTTCAGATTTATACGAGCCTTCTTTATCTTTTACTTCTGTGCTAAGTTGTATTTCTATAAATCCTGTACATGTCTCATCTAATTTAAAATCGTCATTTTTAACATTCCCATTGCCATCTATTACATTTTTATATTTAACATAATAATTAAAATCTTTTATACTACTAACCGTCGCCGTCACATCGTTCCCATTTTCATGCATCATTTTCGGCTCGAAAGCATAACTTGCTCTTATTCCATCACCCAAGTCACCACTAAAATTAAGTTTACTATCTACTCTTTCAAAACTTTCATTTTCATTCAGTATAGTAATTTTTAATTCATCAAGCTTCTCAAGGAACTTCTCATCTGCCTCTTCTCTCTCATATTTTCTTGGTGATACGGAGACACTAAACTCCATATCTTTCGCTAAGTTTTCTGCATCAACATGGATATTATATGGAGTTTTTTGTGTCCCGTAAGAACTTCTCTCAATCTCATAAGGCCTCTTATAGATGCTACTTTGATTAGAAAAGAACGCTACTATGGCAAGGACAGTTCCTGCAACTAGGCAGTATATAGACCTTTTCTTGACCTGCTTAAGCCTTCTAGTTAATTGTGTTATTTTTTGCAAAAAGATTTCTTTTACATTCATTGTCTAAGATTTCTACACTTCAATTTGGAGGATTTTTTTTGAGAATGTTATTGCAACGAAATACACAACAAGTGCAAATGTCATAAGCAATCGTCCTTCGATAGTAGTATAAAGCGGCCTTAAAAAAGAACTTGATGAGATGTTCATATATATGATAATAAGAAAAGGTAACAGGTTCATAAGTTTCTGTTCAAATCTCTTTGATGCTGTCACTGTATCTATCTCTATTTTTACCTCTATCTTGTCGTTAATAACATTGATAGTGTTGCCAATAATTTTACTTATATTTCCACCATGCATTTTGGCAATGATAAACACTTCTGAAAAATCCATTATGTCTTCTATGTGAGTCTTGTCAGCAAATTTTTTGAACACAACATCAAGTGGCTTGTTTAACTTAAGCTTTGATACAATAGCTTTTAATTCTTTTACCATCATAGAGTCTCTACCATGAAGCATAGCCATCTCTCTTATGGATAAGACAAAGGCATTTTCTATGGAATATGATGCTTCTAAAAATGACTTTATAATTCGCAAAAAATCCTTAAACTCAAAAAGTAATTTATCTTTTCTCTTCTTTATATAATCATCCTTCATAAAAAATGGAAATATAATTGCTATAGGTATGCTTATGACTAAAACTACTACACTATTATAGAATGCTACAGATATTAATACTGCATACATAATAGCATTGAGCGCGCCACTTATAAGATCTTCAGTAGATAGATAATATACATCATAATCACTAATCAAGTTTTCTTGTATTCTTAAGTGCGTTACATTTGACAAGATGATCTTCTTTATATTCGAAGAGTCTATTTGTTGTGTAATTTTCTCCTTCAAGTTCTGTAAGTTCAGTGATTTCATATACTACCCTCTTTTTATTTTTTAGTTTTACAAGATGTATAAGTATATCTATGCTACTTACTATCTGCTGTCTTATAGCAAGTAACGGAAGATTTTCTGCCATAAGAACCATAGTCTCAAGCCTTGACAACATATCATAAGAACTATTGGCATGACCTGTAGAAAGAGAGCCATCGTGGCCGGTATTCATCGCCTGAAGCATATCAAGAGCTTCTTTTCCTCTCACTTCTCCGACAACTATTCTATCTGGATTCATACGAAGGGCAGCTCTAATTAGCATCTGCATATTGATTTCGCCCTCGCCCTCTACATTCTTGTCTCTTGTCTCAAGCGACACAAGATTTTTCACATGAGATATATTTAGTTCTGCACTATCTTCTATAGTAATAACTCTATCATCTTCAGGTATAAACTCCGATAAAGCATTAAGGAAGGTTGTCTTACCCGATCCGGTTCCTCCTGATATAAATATGTTATAACCGCTCCTTACAAGTTTTTTTAAAAATTCTGCCGTATCAACATCAATTGATCCATACTCTATAAGTTTTTTCATTGTTATCTTCTCGGGAAACTTTCTTATTGTTACAGTAGCACCTTTTATAGCTATTGGAGGTAAAACTATATGGACTCTTGAACCATCATATAATCTTGCATCAACTATGGGAATAGAGACATTGACTATACGATTAATTTTCCCGACTATCTGCTGTATGATATTGTCAAGTTGCTCTTTGGATTCAAATTTTTTATCCCATCTCTGATATTTTCCATGCTTATCTATAAATATCTCATCATATGCGTTGATCATTATTTCATTTACAGATTTATCCTCAAGAAGTTCTGTCAATATGTCATAATTTTTTAAACTATCATATATACTCTTCCTTAGCTTTATTTTATCTATAAGCTTAAGTGGTCTATCTGCACCTTCATATTGCTCAATCTTAAGATCAATCTCTGATAATATTTCCTTATCATCAAGGCCTACATTTTCGGATAGTTCTTCAATCAGCTGTTTTTTTATATCGTTTTTATAATCAACGCTATACATCCTTTACTCCAATAGTCCCTTCGAAAAATTCATAAGATACTCTCGGTCCATTTTACTTAAATTCATTTCATAGATCTTACTTATATCTATAGAATTCTCATTTCTAAGATGAGTTTTTACTTTATCAATTCTTTCACTGTTGCCATCCTTAAAAAGAACTATCATGTCAGCATCGTTCAATATATATTGATTCTTTGTATAAGACATGTCAGCATTGACAAATATGTAATCATATGGCAATTCTCTTACCTTGCTCATGATATTGGCTAGATCAACATTATTAATGACATTAAAATCCTCTGGATAAGTGGTTGATTTTATATATAATAGATTTTTTTCTATTTCTATCTCTTTTTCTATGTTCTCTACATCTAACTTATCTTCTTTGTAGTTAAATATGATGTTGGATAGACCTGTCTTTCCTTTATAGTTGCCAAACTCATCGAGGTCTACAATCAAGATTTTTTTCTTTTTTAATATATACTTTGCAATCCTTTTTACTAACTCATATTTGCTTTTTATGTAATCAACTGCGTAAAACACCACAAGTTTTGATTCTATTCCTTGGTTTACATTCACCTTACCATCTTTTTTCTCTAAATCATCGCTTATAACACCAAGAATGTTTTTGACATTTTGGAGTTTATATATATAAGTTCTCCTGCCATCTTTTTTGACACTTTTATCATCTTCAGAAAGCACATACATAGAACCGCCGCTAACATCATCAATGCTACCTGCATAACTACTAGATACAACAAGACTACTATGCTTATTTTCTTCTATATATTCTTTTACACTTTTAAGACTTGAAAAATGTAAAAATAAATATCTATCACCATATAATTTATTGCCTTGGTTGCAAAACTTCTTGCTGTAATCGATATCTTCATCAATTACAAGAATATTATTCTTCATATGCTTCTCCTACTTAACAAAAATGCTATGTATCCAAGGCCTGTCGTCATTGCGACAGGAACTTTTCTAACACCACATACCAAAGGGAGGGTTGTGATTAAAAGGGTTATAATTAATATGGTTAGCATATCGTCTATTCCCATCGCAACTGTCAGCACGGCAAAAAGTTTAAAATCCCCTGCGCTGCATCTAACTATTCGTCGTAATGGTATATAACTGCCAGTTGCTATAAGAACACCGATTACTGTGAGAAAGATTTCGATGGGAGTGGTATATCTATAATCCTTTAAAATTATTACAGTTCCCAGCCAGCCACATAATATAACATTTGGAATTTTATAACTCACAAAGTCAATATATCCCAGAAGTACTAGTGTGCCCAAATTGATTAAACCTAACATTGAACTCCTTTGAAAAAAAATCGTACAAATTGCCTCAGATACACTGCATTTAGAAATAAAAAATATCACATTATATTTTTTATTTCATAGTCGAAAATATGACTATAATCGGATTTCCGACTTGGTTTTGTCTGATAACATTTATTATTCAAGCTTTTAAGTTATTAACAAGTTACTAGTTTCTCACCAGATTATAATTATAATCAGCATTTTTTTCGCATCAAAAAAGAGAGCTCTTTAGCTCTCTCTTAAAAAAATATATGCCAATATGTTGAACTTTAAAACGCCTTCTTTGCTTCTTTTAATATAGCCTTACATGCTTGGCAAGCTTGACATGTGCAAGTGTCTTCACCTTTTGCTTTTCTCTCTTCTGCATCTTTCAGAACTGCATCTACATTGCTTCCATAGATTTGCTTTCCCATATCTGATTTGAGAAATTTTATACAGTCATCGATAGAAGATTTGCAAGCCTCCACATTTCCTATTAAGGCATTGTAACTTTCTTTCTCTCTTGGTCCACCAAGACTATCAAGCCACTCTCCTGCAATCTCTTTAAGCTCAGGATAACAACTTGGTGCCTCCATAAGTTCTTTTACTTTTTCAATTATTACTTTTCTGTCCATGTGTAACCTCCTCTTTATTTAAACTCGAATCCGAGCATAGTTATATCATCAAATTGTGGCGCTTCCCCTACAAACTTATCTATGTCAGCTTTAACTGCAGGAAGAAGATCATACATTTTTTTATCGCTATTGGCGTCTAAGGCTTCTTTAAGTCTATCCATACCATAAAGTTCGTTTTTTGCATTAGTTGCTTCTGTAACACCATCTGTATATTGGAATACTTTATCGCCAGGTTTTAGATATAGTTCCCCTGTAGTGAATTTCATATTTTCCATGCCTGCAAGTACAAAACCAGGTTTCATCTGTTCAGGCTGCCAATCTTTTCCTTTTCTATATATGTATGGCATCTCGTGACCAGCATTTACATATGTAAGGTGTCCTGTCTCAAGATTGATAACCGCTTCAAATGCTGTGATAAATAGATTTTCACTATTAGATTCGCAAAGAAGATTATTAACTTCGTAAAATACATCTGAAAGGTTGGTCTTCAGACCTGTATGATCTTTGATAAGAGTCTTTCCTATAACCATAAAGAGTGCCGCAGGAACTCCTTTTCCAGATACATCAGCAACCACTATAACAATGTGCTTGTCATCTATCATAAAGAAATCATAGAAGTCTCCGCCAACTTCTTTTGCTGGGTTCATAGTAGCATAGATGTCAAACTTATCACTTCCAGCAAAGTTAGGGAAGATAGACGGAAGCATAGATGATTGTATATTCGTTGCGACATTAAGTTCGGCTCCTATCCTTTCCTTCTCAGCAGTAAGTGATGTGAGGTCGCTTATGTAATCTTTGAGGGATTTTGTCATGTCGTTAAATGCCTGTGCTAGATCGCTTACTTCATCATTGCCAATTACTCTTGCTTTATGTTCGAGGTTGCCTTTACTGATAACTCCGACATCTTCTTTTAATAGCAGTATCGGCTCAGTTATCTTGCCTGAAACTATTTTTACCACAAAATATGCTATACTACATACAATTAACATTATCAGTACAAAAATAGTTATAACCACTTTTATTCTTTGCTCAAGTTGCCTAATAGGTTGCATGATAATCTCTTCTGGAACATACACACACAGAACCCAATTAGCTCTCTCTATCGGCGAATATATTAGATAAAAATCATCTACTTTGTCCATCCCCTTTTTATTGCTTAATATTCTATCGCTTATAGAATAAAATGTGTTGTTTAGGTCTTTGATATTCTCAAATTCCGTAGTATCTTTATTAATAACTGGACTTGCGATTATATCACCATTTTCATTTACTATAAATGCATAATCAGAATCATATCCTTCTTTAACATCTATGTCTATAATGGTATTTTTAAGATCATCTATAAGGATGTCCATTGCTACAACACCGGCAAATACACCATAATAGAAAAAAGGCTTTGCGCAAGTAAGGCTTAAGCCCCTTCCAAAGTAATCTTGTGAAAGGTCTGTAAAAACTACATCAAGTCCCTCTTTCGCTTTCTTATACCAATTTCTTTCTAGATGGTTAAAGTAGACCTCTCCATCATCTGAATATTCTGCAAGGCTTGCATATCTATCATAACTAATCATAAAACCTGTCTCTGTTCCAATATAGGTTGTTGTTATAGTGTCGCCATCTTGTTGCATCATCGGAACCCATAGCGACTCAAGATTTACAAGAAGAGACATCTCATCTTCTACTGCATCTTTATCTACATCTTCATTTACATAGCTTCTTTGAGATAAATATATATCTGGTGCATCTGGGCTTCTCTTTGGTATAGATCTCTTTACATAGTTTTCTGGCTTGCTGTGTATAAGTTCTATAAGAGATGCTTCTGTATCAAGGTAACTTGCATAATGATCAAGTGCCAATTCTGCTTCTTCTATCTTTTCTTGCACAAGAAGAGATGCACTGTTTTGCATTTCATCAATTATAGTTGTCTCACTATTATCTTTTATTCTATACATGAATCCAATCGAAATAATGCCAATCACCAACATTGCAAATAGTGTTATAAATAGAACAGTAAGTCTTAATTTTATATTGATAGAACCCTTTTTCTTCATAATCACTTGTCTCCTATATCACTATATGAACCTTATTTAATCCATAATTATAATTATAGCTTGCAAGAAGCGCCCTATGCTTTATTATACTTAGTCCAGCTACATCTAGATCATCTTCACCTTTTTGTATTGTAAATGGATTGTATCTTTTTCCTATATATAGATACTCGATTGAAAAAGTGATGTCATAATTGACTTTTGTATCTATTACAGCATGTGGATATTTATTTATAATTCTCAAATATAATTCTTCCGCTACATTTTGAATCTCAAATGTTCTCTTCATGTCAACTTTTTCTTTCAAAAGCAGGTCTTCCATCTTCTCATTAAATGTAGCAAGTGATTCTGTCTTCTCATCAAGCACATGTACGATGTCATCTACTATTGTAATTCTTTTTCCATCCTCATATATAGGCGGCAAAATCGGATCAAGATTCATGAGGCTACCATATATAATCTCTATTGGTATCCCAACAAGGATACTCATTGATACATTCCATATAAATATATCATTAAAAGCCGTCTCATTAATAAGCCTTGCTCCTATCCCCGCACATATGACACCTAGAAAACTCACGATACTTATATATCTCACGTAGTTAAGCGCATATCTAAATCTTATACGATGTGTTATAGATTGCACATGCCATAAAAACCATATGCCTAATCCCATCACAACTATTATGATGCATTCCATAATATAAAACTTAAATACTTGATTAATAAGTCTTGCTTTAATGGTGACCGCTATCAACTCCCCTATTATACCATAAGGGCCAAAATTAAGTCCAATAATTGCTGGCAAAAAACTCTTAAGCCCCACAAAAGAATATGATTGCAAAAATGAAGTTTTATAAACAAAATAATCAAAGCAAAAATATATGACTGCTGTCACCAATATGAAGTAGATTCTTTCTCTTATAATTCTACTCGTTGTCAATTATTTTTGCTCCTTTTTATGATCAACTAAAATCTCTTTAAAGTCAATTTGCGATGTGAGTATCCCCGTAAGCATTAAAGCTACTCCTATTATCTTAGATGTCGTTATCGTTTCAGAATATGGCTCATTAAATAAAAATGTATATACAAAACCTGAAAAAAGCAAAGTCATGATAATCTCGCTAGAAAATATAAGTGCTGCATCCACAGGCTCCACATATCTTTGTGCATAAGTTTGAACAACAGTATAGAATCCTCTTATAAAACATCCTATAAATATTACACTTCCCCAAAATGTAGGTTCTGTTGGCAAAATCATAGCTTTATTATATATTTTACACTCAATTGCCCAACTTATAAACGATATAATAATTATAAAGAATAATTGTCCCATGCCTAAAATTGCCGGATTAGAACCTTTTGCAAATTTACCGATTGTAATTATATTGAGTGCTATGGTAAGATCTGCCAATAACAAAAATATCAATCGCCTATTCTGAAAGTTTTCTAATTTAAGTCCTATAATTAGTGGTATTCCTATGAAAACAAGTACAATTGCAATGATGATATTAAGTTTTGGCAAAGTTTTATATAAGATATACTCTATGATTGGTATGAAAACAAAATATGCTGAAATCACACTTGATATAGTTGTGGAATCCATATCTTTAGATCCTAAAATTAGTAATACATTAAAAGCAAATGATTCTAAAGCAAGTACAAAACATTGAAAAATGTGTCTTCCGTCTATTCTAAAAAGCTCACTTTTAAATATAAATATAAGCAATATAAACCCTATCACTGCCGTTATACACAAAAACTGAAATGTACTTACACTATCTGGTACACCTCTATAAAATATATATTGTACGCTTGCAAAAAATGTTATGATTAAAAGCGATACATTTGCCTCTAGCTTATTAATACTATGCCTCCGTAGCTATATATTTTTCTATCATATATTCCGGATCATATATGAGCTTCGCCTTTCTAAGACCTTCTATACCAAGGTCTTCTTCAAAGTTCATATATTTGATTTTATCTTTTATAAGAATTGCCGTTTCCTTATTTAAAAGTTCATATATACCATTATAATCTATATTGCCTTTCTGCACCATACCATCATAAGTATCATTACTTATAATAGATCCAAAGTTAAATCCAGCAAGCATTCCTTCTATATATATTACTATGCCTATCATGTTAAGTTTCTCATAGTTATCAATCGCAAGATCAAATTCTTTCATCTCGTTTTGAAGTATACTTACATCATCGCCTGTATGATCATCTATCCAAGACATATACATCTTTCTTATTTCTTCTTTATCAGCATCTTCAATTGTCTTTATAACTATCTTATCCTCATAGGTTTTATACAATTTATTAATTAGATTTCTTTTTGACTGATGTATCCTTCCAGGCAATGTCGCTATTCGTTCTGTGGTAAATATATACTCATAGAGATCTCGATTACCTTCTATAATAAACCTATCTTGATATAATTCATATAATATATCTTTACACTCTTTCGTTATAGTAAAAAATCTTACTTTTTTATTATAATATCTTGCATCCTCAATGATTTCTTCTACCGCTTTTCTTAGCTTCACCCTATCATTTCTATCGCACATAGGAAAAAGGTAGGTTCTGTAATTATCATCATCTAACCCTTCTCTACTTATATATAGCACCCCATCCTTTTCCACAAATATATCTTTATATTTTGCATTTAAGCAAAAATTTGTCGCAAAAGAATGCTGGCAAGATCTCTCGCCATACTTATAATAGTAAGAATCTATGAGTGGCTTTGATTCTATTGTTATTTTAGCAAATTCAAGCATAATATTATATTATAACACATTATTACAATTATAAATACCAGTTTATATATACGTATATGGTATTATATTAACATCATTATTTATAAAACCTGCTTTATCGGCTTGACATATTACAGCGCCTTCGCCAATCTTTTTACTTTTTATTTTATCTAAAATAGAAAAATTTTTGATGTCATTGGCACTTGGTGTCATTGTCATTTTTATTTCAATAGGATATATTACATTATTCTCTTCTATCAACAAATCAATCTCTGCTTGTGTTTCTTGCTTGTTATCTCTACCATTATAGAACGACATATACTTTTTATAATCTAAACCATTATTGGAATAAGATTTTATTATTTCTGAGATGACAAAAGTCTCAAACATAGCCTCATTCATAGCACCATGTTTTAATGTATCAACCGTCAACCACCTAGTAAGATAGCAAGCAAGCCCCGTGTCTCTAAAATATAATTTAGGCGTCTTTATAGCTCTTTTTAACTCCTTATTTGCATATGGATATAAAATATATATAATATTGGATGTTTCCAATACGCTTATCCATTTCTTTATAGTATCTGCATCCACCTCAACATCTGAGGCAATACTTGAATAATTGATAAGTTGTCCAGTTCTTGTTGCTACACTAACCATAAATTTATAAAACAAATCAAGATTTTGGACATTAATTATTTCTCTTACATCTCTTTCAAGGTATGTTCTAATATAATTATCATAAAAATCCTTTGTATCTTTTTCAGCATTCTGCAATTCGGGATACATTCCTCTTATTATTATTTCCCATATATTAGTATCTTTTGCTTTCTTTCCATTTCTATTTGATATATATTCTCTTGTGGGTAAAAATCTATCATTAAAATCTAATCTCATTATTTCACGAAGAGATAATGTAGGTAGTTCAACTATTGCTACTCTACCCGCCAGAGAGTCACTTGCTTCGTTCATTAATTTAAAAAGCTGACTGCCTGATAATAGATATTGTCCATATTGGTTCTTCTTATCAGCAAATAATTTTATACTTCTAAATATTTCTGGCACTCGTTGAACTTCATCAATTATTAATGGAATCCCATTGTCAGTTAAAAATCTTTTCGCATCACTCTTTGCCATCATTTCTTCTGAATAATCATCAAAACTGATATAATTGTAATCAAAAAAAACCTCATTTAAAAGTCTCGTTTTTCCTACTTGTCTTGCACCAGTGACTAATACTACTTTATAAGTAGATAATAGAGATTTTATTTTTTCTTCAATTTGCCTTTCTATGTATTTCATATTTACACCAATATATAAATTCCGAATTGAATTCGGTATTTTTATATTAACAAATTTAGTGCATTATGTCAACTTCCATTCACTTGTTTTACGATATTTGCATACAAAAACCGCCAATATTGGCGGATTTTGTATTTCTTTTTCATCGAGTCAACCCTTACTTTAGCGTGCACCTATCCAAACGCCTCGGGCAACTGCGATATATCTTTTATTTGTTTAATTCTTTCAATCTCTTGTTTAACAAGGTTATTGTATGTATTGCCTTCTAAATTAATATCTTCAATGCTAGCATTTGCCTTATCAGCAAATGCATTAAATACTTCTTGTTTTCTAGTTAGCAATTCGTCTATTCTTTCGTCTATTGTGTTTTCTGAAAGAAGCCTATATACAATGACATTCCTTACCTGTCCCATTCTATATGCTCTTGAAATAGCCTGATTTTCTGTTGAAGGCTTAAGTTGAGGTTCGCAAATTATTACTACACTTGCAGCTTGAATGTTAAGCCCAGTACCTCCTACTATAATTTGTGAGACAAGTACTGTACCAGCTGGAGCAGCTTCAAATTGATCAATTATCTCTTGTCTTCTCTCTGGTGACACCGAGCCACTAATTGGTTCTATGCATTTATCACCAAGCAAAGCTACTATCTTATTTATTGTATCTAAGAAAAACGAAAAAACTATAATCTTTCTACCATCTTGTGTTGCTTCATCAATTATCTCCAACATTCTATTTGCTTTAGACGAACAAGATATATCATCAATATTCCACGACACTCTTCTTGGTGTCATGAGATTTCCAGAAAATAATGTTTCTTCATATTTTTCTTCTTCTTCACTAGTAAGTGCTAGCCATTCTTTGGTTTCTATTAATTCAGGAAGTTCTGTCAACACATCTTCTCTTTTCCTTCTATAATAGACCGGAACTACTTTCTCTCTAAACTCGGGTGCTTTCGATAAAAATTCAAGCCCCCTAATCGATTCATAAACTGCAGGATTAAGCATAGATATTATCTCTTTCATCTCATCAACTCTATTTTCAAGTGCTGTTCCAGTCATAAATAATAATCTATTAGTATGCTTTGTCAGTTTCAAAACATTATAATGTCTCTTACTCAATGGATTTTTAATATAATGTGCTTCATCGACAACTAGTAAGTCATACTTGAAATTTCTTTCAAAATTAAAATAATCAAGCATATCATATGTGGTAACCGCCACACCACCATTTTGTATCCAATAATCAAGGCTTTGATATTTATCATTCCCATGTATTTTTATTGGTTTAAAATTGCTTGTTCTTATTATTTCTCTGCACCAATTTGATAAGACGCTTGCTGGACACACAACAAGAAATCTTTTAAGTCCCGAATTAGATAGCGCTACCATCGTAGCTATTGCCTGTATTGTTTTACCAAGTCCCATCTCATCGCCAAGCAGCACTTTTTTCTGATGCAAAATGTATTTAACCCCCAGCACTTGATAACGACGTAAACTACATTTAAGCCCATCAATATTTAAGTCAACTTCTTTTACTTCACTTATTAAATCATCTGGCAGTCCATATGTCGTATCACCATTTGATATTACATTAGGAGCAATTTCCTCTAAAGTGTTTATAGTATGTATCGGATCACTTTCAAAAATATGAATCGCATCGTTTTGACTAATACTCTCTACCCTATCTACATCATCAATAATCTTGTATGCTCTAGTTCCATATTCGCTTTTCAAAATACCGGATAGGATGCCATATGATTCTTGTGCTTCAAATTTCTTCTGCCTTGATGTGAATAACCATCTAAAAAATCCTGTTCTAGCTTTCAATTTATCAAGTAACGCTCTTATTTTATAATCATTAATTATTTCACTATTTGCTTTAATAACATTATTTAATAAAGATAATTTTACTAACAGATATATTAATTGACTTTTACTTTTTGAAATCTTATCAAGATTCAGCTTTAGTTTTGCTTCGTTTTTTGCTCTATTAAAATAATTATTAGCTATCGCCAAGATTTGTCTCGCCGATTCAATGCTGACCCCCTTAACACTTTGCAGATAATATGGATCAGCAACTATTATATCGTAAATCGAATTATAGCCGCTATCGGCTAGCGGCTTAATTCTCAGACCCTTCTGTTCCCTTGCAAGTTCATTGATAGATACTCCCTTCATCAACTCAGCGGTTTCTCTACTTATCTCTTCATCAATTTGGCTTTGCAACTGCTGTTTTAATTTAAATTCTTTATTTGCAATCTCAGCCAATTTGTTTTGTAGATCACTTGCTTTATTGTAAAGGTCTCTTGCTTCAGAAATTTTGACAAATTTGCTCAATTAAATCCTCGTAAAATATTTTATATATCTTTATCTTACAAACAATCCCACGCTTTTCATTACATTTATCTATTTATCACTCAAATATCTCTATAAAGTATTTATAACGAAACTATAATTTTAATGTTTTTATTATAAATATCACTACATAAATAGCATTTAGTAATCTAATAACATCAATGTCCTGTGTTATGTACTCATTTTCCCCATGAAAAAATAAGTCTCTCTTTAACGATTTGTCTTTAATTTTCCACTCACCTTTTTTCATACAATAAATCAATCGCATATACGAAATTAATGACGGAAATATACTGAGTATAAAAAGATTTTTAGAAATTTTATCTCGTATTTCATTATTGAAAAACTTTTTGCCTATTATTTTAATTTCTTTGTTTCCATACTTATCCTTTCTTTTTAAATTTTTACTTGATACTATTGAATCAACCATTGTTTCCAGCAAAGGCATTAAACACATCGCAACTATAAAATTATCTTTAACTTCTATATATTTTTTAGCTGCGATGTAATATATATTATGTTCCAAATATTTAGTTTTATCAATGTCATCAATCACAACATCTATCAAATTTCGATCTAAACATTCTTGCTCAAATTTTCTCAAATCATTTTTAGCCAGCCCTTCAGCGTCACAGTTATGATCTGCAAAATAGTTATCAAAACAAAACGGAGTTACCCAACCTTGTTCTCCTAATTTTATACTAGAACCATAAACTATATTATTTTTACTAATGTATTCATTAACATTTTGAGAATCTTCTTTTAATGATCCTGACAAATATAAAAGAGCACTTTCTATATTTTTTATATTGAACTCCATGATCACTTTCTCTACCAACAAAATTTATAATCGCTTTAATAAATATATTTCTATAGTTCTATTATCAATAGTTAAATTTTGCAGCAAAAAATTTTTCATTTCGTAGCAATTTAGGTATATATTTTGACATAATTGCATCAATTAAATCATCACAGATTTTATAGAACTCCTCATATCTACTTTCATTGTCTAGTCTTTTTTTGATTATCTTGATTTCATCCATCAAATTTTTATAGTCATCACTATTTCTTTGCGATGAAAACAAAATTTCACAATCATTCTCGACCTCATTAATTATATTATTATCATCATTGTTTTTATATAACGGCATCATTCCTGGATACGCTTTGCTATTTGCTCTATATTTTTCATATTTCATTGCATCATTAATTTCCTCATAATCGCCTATTAAATGTATATAATATATTAATGAACAAAATGCATCACATTTTTTATTAGAAAATATATTGAACTCAAAAAGTTTTTTACAGGTATTTACCAATATAGCCTTTCTTTTTTCCCATCCTTCGTCCATATAGACATTTGTATCACTATTTATTTTTACATGTTGATATTTAAAATCCCACCCTCTATGTGTGCAGATTCTATGAGTTGCTGGTGTTCCATCTTCGTATTTAAAAAAATTGCCTTTAATATCAATTTCATCTATTTTCTCTATGATATCCTTAACTTTAATTTCATTTCTTAAAGAATTTAATTCTTTCTCCCCCTCGCCATTAAATTGATCAATGCATAAATATGAGGCGTACTTTAGTGCTTTTAGATTATTTTTGCTTTGTTCACTTAAACCAAATTCTTTATTTTCACCTAATAACACTTTTTGCATTATTTTGTCATGATCCTTTCTTTCATATGCATGAACAATTACGGCATTCACAAGGCATAATACAATTATTGTATAGAAAATTATCGTTTTGATTTTTAAATTACACTTATTCATCTATATTATCTTCTCTTACATACTTTTTATTATTAATCTTATATTCATACCTAAAAGGTCCTTTTTTAATTGGCTGTATTTCATATTGCAAAATGCCATATTTTTTATTTTTATCTACTTGAATATCAATCATTATTATATCCTTCTCTGAGTATTTATGCTTTTTTGCCGCTTTACTGCTATATTTTACTTTTATTTTATTAATGTCTCTTTTTGCCACTTTGTTTGCTTTGTTTGCTTTGTTTGCTTTGTCTGTTTTTACTTCTTCCAAGTCCCAATAATAATAATTTTCTTCTGATTCACTATCACTTGTAATGGAAACTGTTATATTGCTATCAACTGTTACATACTTTGCTGGGATTATCATATTCCCTTTATCAAATTCAATATCTTCAACTATTTGCGTGTTTTTATTAAATTTATAGTAGTTGTCAATAATTTCATTTAAAAACATCTTTGCATTACTTCCATACATTAAATTATCTATTTTTTGTTTCTCTTCATCTGAAGTATTCAAAAACTCAGCCAATTTTAACACCATTTCATAATTTAATACTAATGGCTCATAAACTGGTGGCAGTTCATTCTTTCTATCTTCTATCTTTTCATTGTTTTCCTCTCTTTCTCGTTTTTCTTTCTCTGTTTCAATCATTTTCTTTTTTATTTCTTCGGTAAGATAAATTTCATTTTGATTTATTTGATCTTTTTTCATCATATTAATATTCTTTTTTGCAATATCAAATGCGTGTTCCAAATAAGTTCTATTTTTGGTTCCCTCATACATTTTTATATATGTCAATAGAACAAAATATTTCAATTCCCAATCTTTAGAATTTGTGTCCCTAGTGTTTTGTTCGATTAAATCACAATAATGTTTCATTTTCGTATAATTAATAGGCTTTATTTTCTCTAATGATGCCACTGCGCACGGCAATACTCGTGCCAATTCAAAATTATATCTAAAAACATTAATAGCTAATTTTTCATATTCATCAATAGCTGATATACATTTTAAATATTCTTTATTTTCACAATAACTCTTTGCTAAAACAATCCAATATCTACCAAATGCTTTATATGTACTTTTATTATCTTCTAATTTTTTTATTTTGCTCAAAAGATCATCATCATTTTCCATGTCAACAAAATCGTCAACAGTTTCTGCAGTTAATGTCAACATGCCATTTTCTTTCAACTGATAATCCTCAACTATCTCAGAAGCGTACTGTAGATTTTTCTGCATATTACGTCTTATTGCTCTTTTTGCATTTTCGTCTAGTTCCCATTTCTTTTTTAAGTATTCCGATTCTCTTGAGTCTTTTTCATTGTTATAACTCTTTATCGCATCTCGTGTCATAAAAACTACTGTTGGTATAAATGTTACTAAATCAGATGTATTAACATTTAACATCCACAACGGGTCTGGGATGATTTTGCTTATCTCTATCGCTTTATTTTGATTGTATAGATATTGCATTTTCTCTCTTTCATTCGCATTTAAGTAATATTCTTCCATGGTATCAATCATATCATCGATCCGATCCTTATTACTACCATTATTTAATTCAGGATTAATGTTGTTTACTATGTCAAGATATATATTATCAAGCACGAGTCTACTATCATTGGCCTTATCTATTTCTTGTGATAATACAATGAGGTAATTTGCCAATGTAATAGCATCCTTTTGTTCATTGGTTAATTGGTCAAAATTTGGCTGCGGTGTAGCAAAACAATTTAAATTAAAAACTGAAAAGCTTATTGCTAGGCTTAACATATAACACATTAGTTTTTTTCGCATTTTCATTCTCCTTCTTTTATATATATTGCTTATGATCACTATTATTTCTAAAATGTAACTTTTAACATAGCCACAATTGCAAATATTAAAACGATATCCAATGCAAAACAAAAAATCCCCAAAGCCGGCAATAGCAATATTATTCCTATAACTTGTAATATAGCCAAAAATAATGAAAAAGCAAATCCAAGAACAGCTGGAACTATTTTAAATGTTAGCCATATAAGCAAAACTGATACTAAAATTGAGATTATAGTTGTCATGAAATTTACCCCCTCCCCCTTATTTTTTAGCATTATTATACTATATACCATGTACCAAAAACTGCACATACAAGCTTTTATTGTTCGCCCTCGAGTAATATTATAGCCCATATACGGGCAATTGTCAATTTATAACAAAATCCATAAAATTATGTTATGATCACTTATGACAAATTATGGAAATCAATGAAGCGAAAAGGCATCTCGCAATATACTCTTATTCATGAGTATGGTTTTTCTACCGGTCAACTTGATAGGCTTCGTAAGAATGCAAACATCAATACCCACACTCTCAATGAACTTTGTTCAATTCTCAACTGCAAATTATCTGATATTGCTGAATTTAAAAAATAGTCATATATATAATGTTTTTTTGCAACAAAAAACCACCAATAGGTGGTTTTTATTTTGAAAATTATTTCTTGCTATCGGGCTCGTAGTGCTCGCCCCTACGTGTTCTTCTTAATCTGTTTCGAAAAATAATCACATCATATATAATATCATTTCACAAACATACTTTTAATAACTTCCATCGCATAGATATTCACTGCCTTCATTATGGTGGCTTTCTGCTTGTCATCAAGTTTTGTGAGAGACTCTAAGATCCCCATCACACTTGTTGTAAAATGCTTAGTAAATTTTTCTACTGAATCAGCCTTTGATGACAACATTACTTCGTATATCATATCTACAGCAAGCTTTAATTCTTTTTCGCTCATAGAATCTATAAGCACATTTATTGCTTTCTTAAATATCTTCGAATCAAATGTACTATCTTTAACCCTCTTAAATGCATCCCCATCGATCTCCCACGAAAACGGATTATGCTGAAGAGTGCCTATTGAATTGCTTCTTACTATATTATAATTTGATGTCTTCTCAAAAATCATTCCCACAACAGAACTCTGAGGAACATATTTTTTTATCTTTCTTTTAATCTTGCTATAATCTGATTCCTTTATAAGCTTCTTGTTTAAACTTGGTCCATCAAAACTGTAGATATTTCTTATCTTACTTCTATATTTATCATCAACAAAACTCCCTGCATACACTGCAAGGTTGCCACCTTTTGAATGACCCCCTACATAGTAAGTTCCTTCGAGCTTACTCATCACCTTTTTTAAATATTTTAATGAGTCTCTTTGTGCTGGCACGTGAGTTAAGTATGCTAGATTTAAGTCTTCCTTCCACCCAACAAATGAATGATCCGTCCCCCTATATGCCACAAAATAATTCTTATCTAAATATCTAAACGTCATTGCAGAGAACTGCTTTTCTACCTTTTTGTCAATTGTCTCAACATAGTAAGCAATCTCAACATCTTGAAATCTTGGGCTTTCTGCTAGAAGCTTGACCATTTTCTTGGCATTCTTTATGTCTATGGAGTCAAAAAGCATCTTATCAAAATACCTCTTATCATTAAGATCTTTGACCAAAATGCTATCAAATGACCCCTTTTTTATAAACTTATCAATGTGAAAATACGATATAAATGAAAACACCAGGGCATCGACCTCATTAAGCTTAGATTTCTTGAATGGGGTCTTTTGGTGCTCAATGTAATATAACATGCTTTTAAAATTTATGCTCATGTCATAATTATAACACATTTTTATTGATTCTTTTAAGCATTTTTTCTTGTTTTATGATATAATAATTACGGTTTAAAAGATAATAAGTTTATCAATTTTAAATCTTAAAAATGTAAAAATTAAAATTATAAAGGAGGGTTTATGGCTAGAAAATGGGTCTACAAATTTAAAGAGGGCAATGCCTCTATGAGAAATCTCTTAGGCGGCAAAGGTGCAAATCTTGCTGAGATGACTACTTTAGGTCTTCCAGTTCCACAAGGTTTCACTATCACTACTGAAGCTTGTACTCAATACTATGAAGACAAAAGAACTATCAACAAAGAAATCATGGGTCAGATCTTAGACAATGTTCGTGACCTTGAAAAACTCACAGGAAAAAAATTTGGAGATAAGGATAATCCACTTTTAGTATCTGTTCGTTCTGGTGCGAGAGCATCTATGCCAGGAATGATGGATACTATTTTAAATTTAGGATTAAATGAAACTGTTACAGAAACTCTTGCTAGGAAATCTGGTAATCCTCGTTGGGCATGGGATTGCTACAGAAGATTCATACAGATGTTCTCTGATGTCGTTATGGAAGTTGGCAAGAAACACTTCGAAGAGCTCATCGACAAGATGAAGGATAAAAAAGGCGTAAAGCAAGATGTTGATTTAACTGCTGATGACCTTAAAGAACTTGTAAAACAATTTAAAGGTGAATATAAGAAAGCAATCAAAAAAGATTTCCCTGACGATCCAAAAGTTCAACTCAATGAAGCTATCAAAGCAGTGTTCCGTTCTTGGGATAACCCTCGTGCAAATGTATATCGTCGTGATAACGATATACCATATAGTTGGGGAACTGCAGTTAATGTTCAGATGATGGCATTTGGTAACATGGGAAATACATCTGGTACAGGTGTTGCATTTACAAGAAACCCTGCAACTGGTGAGAAGAAACTTATGGGCGAGTTCCTTTTAAATGCTCAAGGCGAAGACGTCGTAGCAGGTATAAGAACTCCTCAACCTATCGCAGAACTTCAAAAAATCATGCCAGAAGTCTACAAACAATTCACAAGAATCTGTGATATACTTGAGAAAAATTATAGAGATATGCAAGATATGGAATTCACAATTGAAGATAGACATCTCTATATGCTTCAAACTCGTAACGGTAAGAGAACTGCTAAAGCAGCTCTTAAGATTGCATGTGATCTCGTATCAGAAGGTATGAGAACTGAGAAAGAAGCAGTTGCTATGATTGACCCAAGAAATCTTGACACTCTCCTTCACCCAACATTTGAAGCATCAGCCGTAAAGAAGAACCCTCCAATCGGTAAAGCTCTTGCTGCAAGTCCTGGTGCTGCAGCTGGTCAGATAGTATTTACTGCTGAAGATGCTAAAGCATGGGCAGCTAAAGGAAAGAAAGTTGTGCTCGTTCGTCTTGAGACAAGTCCAGAAGATATCGAAGGTATGAAAGCAGCACAAGGTATCCTCACAGTTCGTGGTGGTATGACTAGCCACGCTGCAGTTGTTGCTCGTGGTATGGGTAAATGTTGTGTATCAGGTTGCTCTGATATAGTTATGAATGAAGCTAAGAAAGAATTTACTCTTGGCGGAAAGAAATTTAAAGAAGGCGATCTTCTTTCTATAGATGGTTCTAATGGTTGTATCTACGCTGGTAAACTTCCTACTGAAGATGCTACTATCGCAGGTGAATTTGGAAAGATCATGAAGTGGGCAGACAAATATCGTCGTCTCACTGTAAGAACTAACGCAGATACTCCAAGAGATGCTAAGAAAGCACGAGAACTTGGTGCTGAAGGTATCGGACTTTGCAGAACTGAGCACATGTTCTTTGAAGGTAATCGTATAGATGCATTTAGAGAGATGATCTGTGCTGATACTGTCGAAGAGAGAGAAAAAGCTCTTGCTAAAATAGAGCCTATGCAACAAGGTGACTTCGAAGCACTTTATGAAGCACTTGAAGGTTATCCAGTTAATATAAGATTCCTTGATCCACCTCTCCACGAGTTCGTTCCAAAAGAGAAAGAAGATATAGCAAAACTCGCTAAGACAACTAAGAAATCTGTAGCAGAAATTGAGGCTATAATAGACGGATTAAAAGAGTTCAACCCTATGATGGGACATCGTGGATGCCGTCTTGCAGTTACTTATCCTGAGATAGCAGCTATGCAAACTCGTGCAGTCATAAAAGCAGCTATCAAAGTTCAAAAGAAACATCCTAAATGGAAAATCGTTCCTGAGATAATGATACCACTTGTTGGCGAAGTAAAAGAGCTTAAATATGTTAAGAATATCGTAGTTGAGACTGCTGATGAGATAATTAAGAAATCTGGTTCTAAACTTAAATATAAAGTAGGAACTATGATCGAAATTCCTCGTGCTGCATTAACTGCTGATGCTATAGCCAAAGAGGCAGCATTCTTCAGCTTTGGTACTAACGATCTTACTCAGATGACATTTGGTTTCTCTCGTGATGATGCAGGCAAATTCCTTGAAGCTTACTATGATAAGAAGATCTTCGAGAATGATCCATTTGCAAAACTTGACCAAGTTGGTGTAGGATCTCTCATGAAGATAGCTATAGAAAAAGGTAAGGCAGCTAACCCTGATCTTCACCTTGGAATCTGTGGTGAGCATGGTGGCGATTCATCATCAGTAGAGTTCTGTCACAAGATTGGTCTTGACTATGTATCTTGCTCTCCTTTCCGTGTTCCTATCGCAAGACTTGCTGCAGCTCAAGCAGCTATAGCAGAAGGAACTATAAGCAAAAAGGAAGTTAAGGCAGCAGCTAAGAAGGCTGTGAAAGAAGCTAAGAAGTCTGTTAAAAAAGCTCAAAAAGAAGCAAAGCAAGCTTCAGCAAAAGCTAAGAAGGCAACAAAAAAGATTCTAAAGGAAGCAAGAAAAGCTATAAAGAAAGCTTCTAGATCAAAAATCACAGTTACAAGATAATTAGACCATTACAATAATACAAAACAAAAACCTTGGCACATTGCCAAGGTTTTTTTATCTATGACTCATTAACCATTTTTCCCGTCATGTGCTCTATTGAAATTTTTAAACACAGCACCCGTGTCAACGAATGCTTTATTTCTTCCTCAAGTTCTTTTTCATCTTGATTGAATTTCCACCAGATATTTCTTCCTATTTTCTTACATTCTTCCAAATCTTCAACAAAGCTTATCCTACCGAAGACAATGACGCTTCGAACATTCAATGACCAGTGGTTTTCTTTTTGGATTCCCTTCTCATATACGCAGTAAGATACCTTATTGCAATTCTTTATAGCATCCACCTTGTGTCCTTCTTTGGCTCCATGAAAGTAAAGTGCGTTTTCTTTTTCATCATAATAATGATTGAGTGGTATACCATAAGGATATCCATCATCTCCTATCAATGATAAAACTCCTCTTTTCTCATTCTTAAGTACCTCAATGCACTCTTCATTACTTATCTGCTGCTTGAATCTACGCATCTTTCTAAACATATAATCTCCTTCTACGAAAAATTGAATACAAGTATCCGTGTATCGCTCTTTCCATCACTCATGAATATACGATGAAGACTAGTTCTTCCTTCTATATGTATATTATTCTTAAGCCAGTTATCATTATCTATGCTATATAAATTTTCAGTGTTTGGTCCTGTGACAAATGTTATAACTCTGTCACCTAATGCTATCCTTGCAAGTACATATGCATTTAGTGAAGCATCATCCACATAAGGAAAATAATTAGAATTATCGTCATATTTTGCACCAAGTAACATTAATTTCTCTATCATGTTATTGGCCTCTGTGGTATTGCCGGCCAAGGTATATTGTGCAATCTCAGCTTCGTATAATTTCCTTATGGCATCAAGATTTGTATTAAAATCTACTACACCTGTAGTTAGATAGGTTGCAACCAAGTTTTTACCATATTTTGTCGCTGTGCAATCGTGACCATTATCTCTTATATGGTTTGTTGAAAATTCTGCATCAGTACAATTTATATAATTATTAAAGAGTTGGTTAAATCCAACTTCAACATTAGTTATAGGGTCTTCCCATGTGACATCTACATTATACCACTCTCCATCAAGATATATCTGATTCCATGCATGCGGAGCTTCTATCCCTTTCGAATTGATCCCCGTTCCTGTAACTATAGTGCTTGATAAGCCACAACTTTTTGCAAGTAAATCAAATGCCTTAGCATAACCAGAGCACGTCGCTTTATGATTTACAAGCGCACCATAAGCTTTAAAGCTATCACCCACTCCTGGCGTTGGACTATACTCTTCATCTTCATCATAAGATGTTGTTGCAACGAGATATTTTATGATCTGTATCTCTTTTTCGAAATCCGACATAGCCGGTGTTATAAAGGTATATATGAAAGTATTAACCACATTTGCCACTTCATGGTTTCCGCTCTCATCCTCTGCAAGATAGGTATTCATGAGGCTTTTATCAAGTCCTATATTAAAAAAGCTAGCAGCATGGACTATACTTACATTTAATATAAGCATTGCTACTAGCAAAAATTTAATTGTAAATACTTTTTTGTTTTTTATCATTAATATACCTTTTTTTGTAGGGCACCTCGAAAAACTCCGTTTTTCGAGTGTGTGCCCAGTTGGAACCTTAAATTCGTCGCATTTTATGAAA
>DGGU01000051.1 GCA_002392345.1 Lachnospiraceae bacterium UBA3866 | reverse complement strand
AAATGAAAAAATCAGATGTAAATGGTGAAAATGAATTGCCTTTATATACTTATCTTAAATCTAAGCAAGGTTTTAAGGGCTTTGGTGATAGCGACATGGCCAAAAAATTAAATGAAATGTTTGACAAAATGAATCCAGGTTGGGAGAAGGGCGATAGTATAAAATGGAATTTTACAAAGTTTTTGGTAGATAGAAAAGGTAATGTGGTAGCAAGATTTGAACCCACACATGACATGACTGAAGTTGAAAAATGTATAGTAACTTTATTAGAACAAAATTAATAATTAAAGGAGCGTAGTATGAAGATAAGATATAATGATAATAAAGATATTGTTGATAGGATAAGAGAAGGGATAAAAAAGAAAGATGGACATTGTCCTTGCCGCTTAGAGATGACTGAGGACACAATGTGTATGTGCAAGGAATTTAGAGACCAAATCTCCGACCCTGATTATGAGGGATATTGCCACTGCATGTTATATTATAAAGAGAAATAAAAAGAAGGGTAATGCTAAAGATGAAGAAAAGAATCATACTAAGTTTAATGCTATTAGTTTCAACTATTGTGTTATTATCTTGCGGCGTGAAGGACAGGGTTAGTAGTAGCACTAATTATGCTAAAAATGAGTATAGGACACATAAAGATACCTTCCATGCTTTTGATACAGAGTGCACTATAAGCTTATATGGTGAGTTTGATGAAGCGGAAGCTAAGACATATTTTGATGATATAAAAGAAACTTTATATAGATATGACAAGATGTTTTCAAAAACTGACCCTGATAGCGAAGTTTATAAGATAAATCATAGAACTGGTAATATTATAGAGACTTATAAGGAAGTTGCTGATCTTTTTATCGTAGCTAAAGAGATGTATGAATGGTCAAGTGGATATTTCGATGTAAGTGCAGGCGCTCTATATGATCTCTGGGATGTTAAAAATAGAACTACCTTGCCAGCGGTTTCTGAATTATCAAAAGTAATGCCACTATCAGGAAACTTTGAATATGATGTTGATAATGATGCATTCCTTGACACCGATAAAGTTGCAGAGATAGAATTCTTGACTGATACTGTATCTACATATGATTTTGGAGCTCTCGTCAAAGGCTATGCTTGTGATGAGATAAAATCTAATATATATAATCATAAGAAGATAGAAGCGGCAATTGTAAATCTTGGCGGCAATGTATATTGTTATGGTGAATTAAGAGATAGAGAAGATGGAGCTTTTAATGTTGGCATATATAAACCATTTTCAGATGGCGAACTTATAGAGAAAGTCAAAGTTAAGAATAAGTTTGTCATAACTAGCGGCAACTATCAAAGATATTTTAAGGTTAAGGGTGATGATAGAATATATCATCACATCATCAATCCTAAGACTGGCTACCCAACTGATAATGGGCTAGACTCTGTGACGATTGTCTCTAATAATGGCCTACTTGGCGATTACCTATCTACAACTTGCATGATACTCGGAGAAGAGTATTCTAAAAAATTAATTGATGGTTGCAAGAATGCATTTAAGAATGAAGGTGATCTAGAAGCTATCTTTGTATATTCTGATATGAGGATTTCAAGATATTAAGAAGAATAATTAGGAGACTTTATAATATATGAGACTAATATTTGCAAGCAACAATAATCACAAATTAAGTGAGATGAAATCTATACTTGGCGACAAGTATAGTATTTTTTTGTATTCACTAAATGATTTTGATATACGCATAGATCCAGATGAGGCAGGGACTACATTTAAAGAAAATGCAGATATAAAATCTAAGGCCACTTATACTGCATTAAAAGAAAAAGGAGAACTTAAAGTAGGCGATTTCATATTCTCTGATGACACAGGACTATGTATAGATTATTTTGATGGTGCGCCCGGAATATATTCTGCGAGGTTTATGGGGGATATAAGTCAGTTAGAAAAAAATAAAAAAATTATCAAGGAACTTGAAAATATATCTGATGAGAAAAGAAGTGCTTATTTTGAAACTTGTGTAAGTGTGATTGAGATTAGATTAGATAAAGATCTTATCGATATGCCAGAGCCTCTACATTTTATAGGTAAAGTTGACGGCTATATTGCTAAAACCCTTGAAGGAGAGGAGGGCTTTGGCTATGACCCTATATTTGTAGTGAAAGAATATATGGAAAGCTTAGCGGACTTCTCAAAAACATATGCGAAGCTTGGGAGCGAGACTAAAAATAGAATTAGTCATAGGGCGAAGGCGATGGCATCGTTTGTCGCTTATCTTGAAAAAAACCACAAGATATAGTACAATATTATTTTGAGTTCAAATCTTGCGGAGGTTCATTTTTATGAAATGTCCATTTTGCGGGACAGAGGATACTAAGGTTATAGATTCAAGAAGAAATGAGGATTTCTCTATAAGAAGACGGAGAGAGTGTTTAAAATGCAAAAAACGTTTTACTACTTATGAAAAGATAGAGACATCACCTATACTTGTCATAAAGAAGGATTCTACAAGACAACCGTTTGATAGAGAAAAGATAAGGAAAGGTATACTCAACTCTTGTGTAAAAAGACCAATTTCGTCTAAGACTATCGAGAAGATAGTTGATGAAGTTGAGAAAGAAGTATTGCTTAAGGATAAAAGTGAGATACAAAGCATCGAGATCGGTGAAATTGTATTAAAGAAGCTTAAGAAAATCGATGATGTTGCGTATATAAGATTTGCATCGGTTTATAGAGAGTTTAAAGAAGTAGAGAATTTCAATACAGAAGTTGCGAAGATAAGACCACACACAAAGAAAGCAAAATAATATGGAGACAGTATATTTAGTTGGATTCTATGGTGTCGGTAAGACTATGATAGGAAAGGCTATCGCATCAAGGAAAAGTCTTAAATATCTTGATATTAATAATTATATAGAAGAAAAGGAAAACGCTTCTATAAAAGATATATATCAGTCTAAAGGGCCTGACTATATAAAAAGCTTAGAAAAGTATGCATTAAAAAATTCTATTACTCAAGGTATGATCGTATCTACTAGTGCGGTGCTTGTAAGTGATGAAGAAAATAGACATCTTATTAAAGAAAGTGGAAGAGTCATATATCTAAAGGCAAGTGCCGATACTATATATGACAATATTAAAAATTATTATAAAGATATACCTATTTTCAATAATGATTATACAGTGTTAAGTGTAGAAAATTATATTAATGCTTATAGGCATTATTACGAAGAACTACAAAACTATGCTATAGATATAGATGGCAAGAGCATAGAAGAACTTATATCTGAGGCTTTAGCAATATATAATTATATCAATAAAGTGAAAGCTCGTATATTCATATAGGGGAATTGATTTTATAAAATTTTAGGAGGATTATTCTCATGATATCAGCAGGTGAGTTTAAAAATGGTTTGACACTTGAAATTGAAGGACAAGTATGTCAAATTATGGAGTTTCAACATGTTAAACCAGGAAAAGGAGCAGCATTTGTTCGTACAAAACTTCGCGACATCATAAATGGTGGTGTTATAGAAAAGACTTTCAGGCCTACAGAGAAATTTAATCAAGCAGTTATCGATAGAGTTGATATGCAGTATCTTTATAATGATGGCATGTATAACTTTATGAACAACAATACTTTTGAACAGATAGCATTGTCTCCAGAGCAAGTTGGCGATACAATGAAATTTGTAAAAGAAAATGAAGTCTGCAAAGTTATGTTCTACAATGGTAAAGTATTTAGTGTGGAGCCACCTCTTAAAGTAACACTTGAAGTTACTGATACAGAGCCAGGTATAAAAGGTGATACACAGACAGGAGCTATGAAGCCAGCAACTGTTGAGACAGGTGCAAGTGTCATGGTACCATTATTCATTGATAAGGGTGAGAAGATTATAGTATCTACAGAGACTGGTAAATATGAATCAAGAGCATAACTATATAGTTATGCTTTTTTGTATATTATTATAAGGAGGTTCTAATGTATACATTTAGACATGGTGTACATCCAAATGAGCGAAAAGAACTTGCCAAAGATAAACCTATAAGAGTAATTAAAGCAGGTAAAACTTTGGTGTATCCTTTGCAACAGCATATTGGAGCTAAGGCAAAGGCAACTGTCAAGGTTGGCGATAGAGTTCTTGTTGGTCAGATTATTGGAGAAGCAGATGGCATGATATCAGCCAATGTCTTATCATCTGTATCTGGAATTGTCAAAGCTATAGAAGATAGGCTTGTGGTTGGCGGACAGAAGGTTGAGAGTATTATAGTAGAAAACGATGATAAGTATGATGCTATAGAAGGTTTTGGGGTTGAAAGAGATCTTAATAGCATGTCAAAAGAAGAAATCATCAAAGCAGTCAAGGATGCTGGTATAGTGGGACTTGGTGGTGCAAGTTTCCCTACTCATGTAAAATTGCAGCCTAAAGATCCAGATAAGATTGACTATGTTCTTGTCAATGGTGCTGAGTGTGAGCCTTATCTTACATCAGACTATAGATTGATGCTTGAAGAGACTGAGATGCTCATAAAGGGTCTTCGCTCTATGCTTAGAGTATTCCCTAAGGCTCGTGGTATCATATGTGTAGAAGACAACAAGAGAGACGCATACGATAAAATCAAAGCTGCTCTTGCTGGCGTAGATAACATAGAGACAGCTCTTATGAAGACGAAATATCCACAAGGTGGTGAGAGACAACTTATATATGCAATAACAGGAAGGAAAATCAATGTATCAAAACTTCCTGCTGATGCTGGAGTTGTAGTTGATAATGTAGATACAGTAGTATCGATTGGTTATGCAGTTTGCAAATCAACTCCACTTCTTCGTCGTATCATGACATTATCAGGTGATGCATATAATGAGACAGCCAATCTCAATGTCCGTTTTGGCATAAGTTATAAAGAAGTTATAGAAGCTGTTGGTGGATTTAAGACTGAACCAGAGAAGATGATAAGCGGTGGACCTATGATGGGTCTTCCAGTATTTAGTCTTGATATGCCAGTATCAAGAAATAGTTCAGCTCTACTTGCATTTGCTAAAGATCCACTAACTGGTTTGAGAGAGACTAATTGCATCAACTGTGGTAGATGTGTCAAAGCCTGCCCTATAAACTTAGTTCCTACAAAGATGTATAAAGCAGCTAAGGCAGGTAATTTTGAAGAATATATAAAGCTTAATGGACAGGAATGTATAACTTGTGGAAGTTGTAGTTTTGTCTGCCCAGCTAAGAAACCTCTTACACCATATTTTAGTTATATGAAATTCGCTGTGAGAGGATATCTTAATAGCAAAAAGGAAAAGGAGGCTAAGAAATAATGGATATGAAATTGAATGTTCAAAGTTCTCCTCATATAAGAGATAATATTAGTACAAGACTTGTTATGCTTGATGTAGTGATAGCTTTGATCCCTGCATCAGTTTGGGGTGTGCTTCGCTTCGGGTTGAATGCAGCTCTTGTGATTATAGTATCAGTTCTAGCTTGTCTTATAAGCGAGACAATATTCAACATGATAGTTAAAAAACCTAATACTATCGACGATCTATCTGCTGTAGTTACTGGTATGATACTTGCACTTAATATGCCACCTGAGGTACCACTTTTCATTCCTGTGGTTGGTGCAGTATTTGCTATAGTTATAGTCAAGATGCTTTTTGGTGGTCTTGGTCAGAACTTTATGAACCCAGCACTTGCTGGAAGATGCTTCTGCCTTATATCATTTGCAGGACCTATGAGTAATTATAAGTCAGCACTTTCTGTTGATGCTTATTCATCTGCAACACCACTCGTATTACTTAAGCAAGGAAGTGAAGTCAATCTTTTTGATATGATTTTTGGATATACACCAGGAACTATAGGCGAGATATCAGCAGTGTGTCTACTTATTGGCGCAGTATACCTACTTGTTAAGAAGATTATAGATTTAAAGATACCTATGGTCTATCTTATAAGCTTCACTATATTCATCTTGATATTTAGTGGAAAGACAACCGATGTCAATTATATTTTAGGCGAGATCTTTGGTGGTGGGCTTATCTTTGGCGCATTCTATATGGCCAACGACTATACGACATCACCTATAACGATGCTCGGCGAAGTAGTATATGCAGTATTCCTTGGAGTCATGACAGGAATATTTAGATTATGGGGTAAATCAGGTGAATGCGTCTCTTATGTTATCCTCATGGGTAACATCTTAGTACCACTCATTGAGTCAATCACCATACCTATAGCCTTCGGAAAGGAGGGCAAGTAATATGAGGATAGGTAGTATTATAAAAGATACATTTATGCTTTTTATCATTACTTTAGTTTTGGTGGCAGTGCTTGCTTTTGCAAAAGAAGGAACTAAAGATGCTATAGCTGCTACCAATCTTGCAGCACAGATTAAAGCATTTAATGAGGTATGTCCTGGTTATGTTGAGAGTGAAAGCATAAAGGATGATGTAGTTGGTGCATCTGCAGGTTATAATGCAAGCCTTATGTCTTCTGATGATGCAGTACTTCGCTGTAAAGATGCTAGTGGCAATACGATAGGATATATAGTTCAATGTACATCTAAAGGATTTGGTGGACCACTTAATCTTATAGTTGGTTTTGATACTAAAGGAACTATCACAGGTGTTAGATATGCCAATACTCCATCTGAGACACCTGGACTTGGTATGAAAACTACAGAGATGAGTTTCTTAGAGTCTTGGGAAAATCACAATTCTGATGATGTAGATAATGTCGACACTATATCAGGTGCCACAGTTTCTTCAACTGCATTTAAAGAAGCAATGAAACTTGCATGTATGTTTGCTAATCGTGCAGCAACAATGGATGGAGGTATCTAAGATGGAAGAGAATAAAACTAAAAAATTGACATTTTTTGGATGTATATTTAATGGTATCATAACAGAGAATCCAATACTTATACTTATGATAGGTATGTGTCCAACTCTTGCAGTTACTACAAGCGTAAGCAACGCCATTGGCATGGGACTTTCTACAACAGCTGTCCTTGTAGCATCTAATGCTCTTATATCACTTGTTCGTAAGATTACTCCAGATAGAGTTCGTATACCTATATATATAGTTATAGTAGCATCATTTGTTACACTTATAGAGTTCATTATCAAAGCATATTTTCCAAGTTTGTATGAATCACTTGGTATATATATACCACTTATAGTTGTTAACTGTATTATATTTGGTAGAGCTGAAGCATTTGCTGGTAAAAATAATGTCATCAATTCAATTGGTGATGGTATAGGAATGGGCTTAGGATTCACTCTCGGAATCATAGTCATAAGTGCAATTCGTGAACTTATAGGTTCGGGTGCTGTATATGGTTTTAGCGTTATACCTGAGAACTATAGGGCTGCACTTTTTGTACTTCCTCCAGGTGCGTTCCTTGTATTATCGTTCTTAACAGCAATTCAGAATAAACTTAGACTTCCAAGTGCTACTAATAAGAAAGAAAGTGGTTGCAATAACGATTGTCTACATTGCACCATTCATAAAAAACCAGAAACTGTAGAGGAGGGCAAGTAAGATGGGAGTAGAGATTATCGTTGCTATCATATCAGCAGCACTTATATCTAATGTCGTTCTTTCTAGATTCCTTGGAATATGTGCCTTTCTTGGTGTATCTAATAAAGTAGATACTGCCAAAGGTATGGGTGTAGCAGTTATATTCGTTATACTTATGGCCACGGCTGTAACTTATGTTATCAATAGAGTATTTCTTGAGGCTACAGGTGTATTTAAGAGAGATCTTACTTATCTACAAACTATAGCATTTATACTTGTTATAGCGGCACTCGTGCAGTTCCTTGAGATGTTTCTTAAGAAGTTCATACCTAGTCTTTATAAAGCACTTGGTATCTATCTTCCTCTTATCACGACTAACTGTGCAGTTCTTGGTGTAGCTCTTACAGTGGCGCAAGACTATAGCAATTTTGTAATTGGTATGGCTTATGCACTTGGAACAAGTGGCGGATTTTGTATATCAATCATACTTCTTGCTAGCATAAGAGAGAAACTGGAGAATAATGATATACCAGAAAGTTTTAAAGGAAAACCAATAGTTCTTGTTATGGCTTGTCTTATGGCGATAGCATTTACTGGATTTTCTAATCTTAATATAGGATAGGAGGAAAATATGGACAGTGTAGTAATTATTAGTTCTATTATTCTTCTAGCGGTTATAGCAATTGTCATAGGAATATTCCTTGGCATCTCATCAGAGATTTTTAAAGTAGAAGTTGATGAGAAGGTTGCAAAGGTTAGGGAGTGTTTGCCTGGCAATAACTGTGGTGGTTGTGGGTTTGCAGGTTGTGATGCACTTGCAGAAGCTATAGCTAAGGGTGAAGCAGCAGTAAATCAATGTCCTGTTGGTGGAGCACCTGTAGCAGAGAAGATTAGTGCTGTTATGGGAGTTGCAGCAGGTAATAGTGAGAAGAAGGTTGCCTTTGTTCGTTGTAATGGTACTTGCGTCAATGCCAATAATGCATATACATATACAGGAGTAAAAGATTGTAGACTGGCAGCATCTCTTCCAAATGCAGGAGCAAAACAATGTAGAAACGCTTGTCTTGGATATGGTACTTGCGTTGAGGCTTGTAAGTTTGATGCGATTCATATAGTAGATGGTGTAGCCAAAGTTGACGAAGAAAAATGTGTAGCTTGTCAGGCATGTATCAAAGCGTGCCCTATGAAAGTTATAGAACTTGTACCATATGGAAAGAAACACTTAGTAGAGTGTTCTAATAAAGATAAAGGAAAGCCAGCTATGGATGCATGCAAAGTATCTTGTATAGCATGTGGTATGTGCGAGAGAACTTGTACAAAAGGTGCTATCAAAGTGCAAAGCAATATAGCAGTTATGGATTATAGCCTATGTGATGATTGTGGCGCTTGTAGTGAAAAGTGTCCAAGAAAGTGTATAAGCTAGATTGTCATTAAAAGCGGGCTTTCAAGTCCGCTTTTTGAAAGGATATATTATGAGCAAGTTTAATTTGAAAAGAGATTTTGGGAAGTATGTATTTAATGATGCGATGATGAAAAAATATCTTCCAAATAATGTCTATCTAAAATTAAAGCATACCATTAGAGATGGTAGTGAACTTGATTCGTCACTTGCAAAATATGTAGCGGAAGGGATCATGAATTGGGCAGTAGAAAATGGTGCTACTCATTATACACATTGGTTTGAACCGCTCAATGACAGCACAGCTGAGAAACAGAACTCTTTTCTTAGGACTGAATCAGGTAAGAAACCTATCTTGGAGTTTAGTGGGAAAGAGCTTATAAAAGGTGAGACGGACGCTTCATCTTTTCCAACTGGCAATATAAGAGCGACATTTGAAGCGAGAGGATATACAATCTGGGACTGCACAAGCCCAGCCTTCCTTAGAGTTATAGATGATATAGTAACTCTTTGTATACCTACAGCCTTTATCTCTTATGGTGGAGAGGCGCTTGATAATAAGACACCACTTCTTAGAAGTATGGAGGTTATAAGCGACGAATCAATTAGGCTTCTAAAACTCTTTAAACATAAGGCTAATAAGGTAAAATCTATGCTTGGAGTAGAGCAAGAATACTTTTTAGTTGACAAAGAAAAGTACTTAAAAAGGAAAGATCTTATATACTGTGGAAGGACTCTTGTTGGTGCTAAAAGTCCTAAGGGGCAAGAGCTTGATGACCATTATTATGGAACGATAAGACAAAAAGTTCTTAAATTCATGACAGAAGTAGATGAAGAACTTTGGCTTCTTGGTGTGCCAGCTAAGACTCAACATAATGAAGTAGCACCTGGTCAACATGAACTTGCTTGCATATATGAAGAAGCAAATATAAGTTGTGATCACAATCAACTCGTGATGGAGACTTTAAAAAGAGTTGCAGAGAAACATGATATGGAATGTCTCCTTCATGAGAAACCATATAAGTGGGTAAATGGTTCTGGCAAACATAATAACTGGTCACTTGTAACTGATGATGGAGTGAACCTTCTTAATCCAGGGAATACACCTCATGAGAATTTACAATTCTTATTAGTGTTGTCTTGCGTAGTTGCTGCAGTTGATAATTATGCAGTGTTACTTCGTGCATCATGTGCAACTCCTGGCAAAGAACAAAGACTTGGTGCGAGTGAAGCACCACCAACTATCATATCTTGTTTTATAGGTGATCAATTAAATGATGTAGTCAACCATATAATAGCTGATGGCTATGCAAAGGATTCAAAGAAAAGTGGTACTATTAAAAAAGATATAAGTACTTTACCTGAACTTTGGATTGATGTGACAGATAGAAATAGAACTTCACCATTCGCATTTACTGGTAATAAGTTTGAATTCAGAATGGTTGGTTCTGCTGATTCTTGTGCTATGCCAATAACTGTTATCAACACTATAGTAGCCAAGGAATTTAAAAAAGCTACAGACGCTCTTTCTAAGTCAAAGAACTTTAAAGAAGATGTAAAGAAATACATCCAAAATAACTTTAAAGAACATAAGAGAATTCTTTTTGGTGGTGATGGGTATTCAAGAGATTGGGAGAAGGAAGCAAAGAAACGTGGCCTTCCTGCTATAAAGAGTATAGTAGACGCGATACCTGCATTTATTGATAAAGATGTTATTAGACTCTTCTCCGATTTCAATATCTTATCAGAAAACGAACTTAGGTGTAGATATGAAGTTGCTTTAGAAAATTATGTCAACATCACGAATATAGAAGCACTTACTATGATAGATATAGCAAAGAAATTAGTTCTCCCTGCAAGCATACATTATACGACAAGACTTGCCAATTCTATCAATAGCATAAGAAATGTAGGGAAAGAATTCGACTTCTCAGTTCAAAATGAATTATTGACAGATACATTAAAGCGCATAAGAAATCTTAAAGATGAAGTAGACTTCTTAGAAAAGCATGTTAAGACAGTATATGATATAAAGGACATAGATGATAAGGCTAAGGCTTATAAAGATGTGGTAGCTAAATCTATGGATAGATTAAGAGAAAGTGTGGATGCGCTTGAGATGATAGTGGATAAGGATATGTGGCCTATGCCAAGTTATGGAGATCTATTATTCGGATAGGATAGGACAAAACATAAAAAAACCGCCCTAATTGGCGGTTTTTATAATGTGGAATTAAGATCAATTTCAAGGAGTTTTTCCTTCTGATTGAAAGTTACAGGATATTTGTCACCTTTAGCACCTTTTTTGGTAGTTTTAGATATCTCTTTTATGATTGATTTGTTACATATTCTTATAAAAGATTTACCTATAGATACTTTGTTGATAGCGTCATCAGGAAAGGTCTTATTTTCGATGTCTTCCTTCGTAACGACCTTTATGCCTATTTTCTTATTATCGTAATCTATACCGATAACACACCATTTAGCGCCATTGAAGAAATTGATACATGGTACATTAAGTGTTATGTTACCAGAATATATAGTGGCAACTCTATTATATGAGTTACCCTTTACCCATTTATACATACATGCCCTCTATGTAAATATATTTTATTAACTTACATAATATATCATATATTAAAATAATATTCAAGTATTTTTTTGAAAAAAAATGAAAAAATTAGAAAATTATAGAACCCATAACCTATAACTTATAGTAATTGTCTTATAACATATGTATATATGTTTTTAGCCTTGTCTTTAAAGTTCTCGCACATGGTTATAGCAGCGTCAAGAGTTGGGACACTTATTTCTAATTTGAAAGATTCATCTTTATTTTCGTTAATCTCAAGCTCTACTTTGTAATTCCCTTCAGAACTATCAGTATAGTTGGCCTTGATTATAGATTCCTCTTTAAGTCTAAACTTATTTTTCTTTATATATTCGTCAAGTTCGGCTTTATGTTCAGCAGATATGTCGTCTATAAATGAATTTAATGCCTCTATGCCATCGCTTGTGGCTTTATAGAATATAGATGTTTTGGTTTTATATTCGTCTACGAGCTTCGTGTCTACAAGGTCTGCAAGTATCTCTTGGAAGGCGATAAAGGATGTATATTTATCAAGAAAAAAATTGCTCAAGTTTTCGTGGTTGAGCGAGAAACTTACATTACTTAGCATATAGAGAATCATAAGTTTTATTTCATTTTTTGGATTATAAGTCGACATCCGGTATATTATATTATAAAAAGGCTTATTTTTCAATACTTGCAAAATGGGTTATATTTGGTTATAATAGATACTATGCAATATGATAGAGTGGTGCAACTTGCGGGTGGCACCTGTATTAAAATTGATAATGCACTTTCTTCAAGGGTGAGATCAATTACTTTTGAGTTGGAAAAAGACAAAAAGTATGAAGATCACTTTAGCGTTTTTAATGAGAGAGAACAGGAAATGGACGGCAACGTATACTCTGACAATAATAGGGTTACGCTTAAGAGCTCTACTATAAGCGGTAAGACTGCTGAAATCTCATTCACAATTGATGCCACTAACCTTAAAGATGGAGACAAAGTAGAAGGGACTATATTTATAGTTTCTAATGTTGGTATGCTTGAGATCCCTTATTCATATGCAATTATTGCGAGCAATACCGAGAGAACGATTAGCTCTCTTATGACTATTACAGACTACTATGATTATTTAAGCTCAAACTTTGATACTGCAAGAGCCTTATTTACCAACTTGGATTTTGTTAAAGCGCCATTTATGCAAGATGAGTTTACCATGGGGCTTTATGAAGGCCTATGTAAAGGTAGCAATGTCAATATCGCCATCATAGAGTTCTTTAAAGCCTTTAGTGTGGATGTTGTGCATTTATTTGGAAATCTTGATGATGAGATAGTAAAAAGATATATAGATGATACTTTAGATAATATTGACCTTGAAAAAGTTAAAGATAACGACGAAGTACTTGAAGCGATAAGCTATGGTAGTAATGTGCTTCGAAGTGAAAAAATTAATACTGAGATAGTTAATGAGTCTATTGCGCTTGTCGATATGATAGAAGATAAAGAATTAATCAATGTTCTTGCTTCTATGTGCGTTCGCAACAATTATGTTAGTGAGACAGCATTTAAGATATATTTAAGAGTAGTGGAAAAGGGATCTAACATCAGTGGTATATATGATAAGTTCCTTATGTCTATACCAGAAAACTATGCATATAAGTTGCCCCTTTATCTATATAGATATTACTTCGATGATCAGAAGTATTCTTTCGATGACAAAGCAAGACTATATGAGAATATCATTGCAACATTTGATGAGACAGACAGCGTTTATAAGATGTATAGTGCCGAGATCATAGAATATGCAATTTCTCGCATATACCAAAATAGAATCACAGAGTCGCTAATTAAAATATATGATAAAGTACTAAGCATCAATATAATCAATGAAAATAATTGCAACAATATATTATATCTACTTAGAAGCCATAAGATTATAATTCACAATCCAAATATCCGCAAGACTATAATAAAATATGCAGAGGCTGAAAAGGAAACGAAATACGATGTCATCAATGGCATAGCCTATGTTCCTATATTTTTTGATTCATATATCATGCTTTATGAAGATATCTATGGTAATAGATTCTATCTTGAGAATGTAGACATAAGATCACTTTTTGACAGAAAGGATCTTGAGAAATATATTATAGAGAACTATGCTCAGAAAGATATAATCGACATGACGAAAATAATCAAACTCAATGAGATTGCTAATCTAACAAGAGATTATGAAGTTGATGAGATAAGAGAACTTGAATCAAGGATTAAGATCAATCCCGTAATCAAAGATTCATTTACCAAAAAGATTATCAATTATTTTTATAATACCATTTTAGAATCAAGCGCTATAAGCGATGATGATAAAGTGTACTTACTTAAATTACCTTTTGATAGATTAGAACTTGAATATAAAAAGAAACTCATAAAAGTGTTATTCTCAATTGGTGAGTATAGATATGTCTATAATAAGGTTGCTGTATTTGGATTTGACATTATGGATGAAAATGATCTACTTATGCTTTTCTCAAAATGCATCGACATAGGCGATGAGGGCACTCGCCCAAAATTAATCAATGATATATTGAAGTTTATAAAGCAAGGCGCAAGAGACCCAAAACTATGTAATTATATGTCTAATCAATATCTTGGTTCTATCGACAATATGGTAGTAGTAATGGATGCACTCAATGCAATCAATCTTGATAGTAGCTATATGGCGAAAAAGATACTACTTTTTGCACTTGAGTGTAATGATGTGAGGTACCTAGACCATGCATATGATAGCTATATCCCAAGCGATAGCGATGACATCAATCTTCAGGTTGCATATCTTAATAAGAAAGCAACCGATTATATGCTTGATGAAAAAGAGACTGAAAGCGAGTATTTTGATAAATTATCCGAATATATGGGAGCGCATTTTAATGAGATAGATGCCGATATGCCTATTATATTCCTTTTTGCTATGACAAAATACATATCTACTATAAAATCACTTAGTAACAATGAGTATAGAAGGCTTCTTATAAAATCAATGGAGAGACTTCTAAATACTGACTATGTATTTGCATATTATAAAAATATCAATAAACATATGAAGATGCCTTACAGTATCATGAACAAAGAATACATAGAGTATCATGCAAGTAAAGACTTTGTACCTAAGGCTATACTTTCAATTAGCGGTGTGGAAGAGAAGAAAGAAGTTGAACTCAATAAGATGTTCATGAATATATATGTCAAGAAAATTACAGTATTTAAAAATGAGATTATCAATTATGATATAATCAATGCCACAGATCCATCAAGTGGGATCCTTGCGTCAGGGACCTTGGTGTATGATGAAAACTATGACTTTGAGTATCCAAGAAGTGGAAAGCAGAGAAGTACCTTTGACTATGTCAATGATGCTATAGTCTGTCTTGACAGAGAGAATCTTGATGGACTTAAAAAAGTAGTTATGGAGATGGCAGAGAAACAAGAGATATCTAAAGGAATGTTTTCAATATGATCTTAGGTATAAGCGTAGATGAAGATTTTGTATATGTGAGCAACAACCTTGATGAGACAATTGTTGAGATCCCTTTCGCTATAGGAAGAAATCTTGTCAACAACAATTGGTTTATTGGAGATGAAGCGAGAATCGAGAATGTAGATAACACAGACATAGTTATCGATAAATTATATTATCTTCTTGAAAACGATGGCAATGCTAAGATAGGCGATGCAAACTTTGATGCCAAGGCACTCACTCGTATATTTATGAATAATCTATTTTTGAGATATAGTGATATAGAGTTTGTGACTATCGTAGTTCGCAATAATAATATCAAGATCTTAAGCAAACTTCTTGGAGCACTTAAAGATAACTTTGATGATCCTAATATGTATAAAGTGACCACTTATAGTGAAGCATTCATCTCATATATAAAATCAAAAGACAGTAGTTATTATGACAACCCTATAGCACTTTTTGATTTTACAGAAAAAGCTCTTACATATTATGAACTTATAAGATATAGGGCTGAAGATAGGACAGAGTATTGGAAGGTCAATAAAAAAGAACATCTGTCACTTCCGCTCGATCTTTTATCTGGTGAGACAGGCAAGAAAGTTTGCGATAATCTTTTGTGTGAGTTTGCAAAAGAATGCATAAAAGAAGTTGCTTACAATAATATAATCTTATCTGGTGTAGGATTTAAGGATGCCTCTTCATATAGAGAGTTTATGACCTTTGTATGTAGCGTAACAGAAGTTGATACTGATATAAACTTTTTTGCTAAGTCAGCAACCTTATTATCTAAAGATATTTTAAATGATAACTTTAATACCGATGTGGTCTTAATTAGCGATGCAAGAACAGAGATAGCACTACGAGTCTATGCGAGGGTTAGTCCTAATGAAGAATATGTGGAACTTGTTGAACCTGGAAGTGAGTGGCTCAATATAAATAATTATGCTTTTAATGTCATCGCTGATGATGAAAAGGAGATAAAATTTGAATATTTGAAGGTCATAGAGGGCGTTATTAAGGACTTTACAGTGCCAATACCTGGCAGTAATATGCTAAGAAAGGATAAGACGAATGAATTTGAAGTTAGTCTTACATTTACTCAGCAAAACTTCTTGCAAGTGACTATTACTGATAGAGGCTTTGGAGAATTCTATGAACCAACATTTGAAAATCTTCCTCCAATGGAGATACAGTTGTAATGGCTATAATATATTGTGGAAAAACTAAAAATAATTCCTACTATATTAAAGAAGCAGATCTGCACATAAAATCTATGCAGGAGCTTGCGTATTTTATATTCAACTATGCAATTCTCATATCCAACAGCTTTATCACTAAGAATCTTATAGTATATATGGATAAGACGCTTGGCTTTACAAAACTCGCAAGTGACATCAATGAGATGTATAACAAAAAAGAGAATCTCGCAAGCATACTAACGCACATCCTTCTCAATTCTAATTATTATAATGAAGATGAAGTATATAAATTTAGATTGGAACTTCTTGAACTTTTATCATTGCCTGCCAATGAATACATACATAAGGCTGGCGATAAACTCTTTAATTTAAAAAAATATGAGAAAGCTATAACTCAGTATTCTAAAATTATGAAAGAAGATGATATAGCGTTAAGGAATCTTGCATTTTGTTATGCGAAATTACAATTCTATGATATAGCTGCTGATTATCTTGGAAAGCTTTACCATAGGACGGGCAATATAGAAGACTTAAGAGAAGCTTATTATTCTCTGAAACTTGGTGGCAATGTCAATAAAATCTATGAGTATGAGAGCAACATAAGTGACGAGTTACTTGCTGACTGGGAATATGAGATAGTTAGTCGTATAATCAAAGTTAGAAGAAGTGACGAACTTAGAAATATCGAAGAGATCTTCCTTATGGGACAAGATAGAGTCAAAGAAAATATATCTACTAGAATTAAAATCTGGAAAGAAAAATATCGTTATATAGGTTAGTCTTATGCAAGAGTTAGAGAAAAATTATAATCCGAAAGCAATAGAAAATAACATCTATGATAAATGGATGAAGAGTGATTCTTTTGCTGCAAATCCAAATCCTAATAAGAAACCTTATACTATCATTATGCCTCCGCCTAATATAACAGGCAAGCTTCACATGGGCCATGCACTTGATATAAGTCTTCAAGATACTCTTATAAGATATAAGAGGATGAAGGGTTATGAGGCTTTATGGCAACCTGGCACTGATCATGCTGCGATTTCTACTGAAGTTAAAGTTGTAGAGAAATTAAAATCTGAAGGTAAAGACAAACACACACTTGGGCGAGATCTTTTTATGAAAGAAGCTTGGGCTTGGAAAGAAAAGTATGAAGGGAATATAATAGAGCAGCAGAAAAAGATGGGAGCAAGTTGCGATTGGTCAAAGCTTCGCTTCACCATGGATGAAGGATGTAGTAAGGCGGTTCTTAAGACTTTCAAAGAACTATATGATAAGGGTCTTATATATAAAGGAAAGAAGATTATTAACTGGTGCCCAGAATGCCATACAACTATATCTGATGCAGAAGTCAATTATGAAGAACAAGAAGGTGCCCTTTATCATATAAGATATTATTTTGAAGATAAGAATGATACGGTAGGCGGTAAGAATTATATAGTTGTAGCTACCACAAGACCTGAGACTATGCTTGGTGATACAGCAGTTGCTGTCAACCCTGATGATGATAGATATAAAGACATAGTTGGTAAAACTTTGATCCTACCACTTGTAGGCAGAAAGTTAGAAATCATAGCTGACTCATATGTTGATATGGAGTTTGGTACAGGCTTTGTTAAGATGACACCTTGCCATGATCCAAATGACTTTGAGGTGGGAAAGAGACATAATCTAAAAGAAATACAGATACTTGATGATAGTGCTCACATTGTATTTAAGGATAGTAAGTATGATGGACTTGATAGAGTAGAGTGCAGGAAGATTATAGTAGAAGACTTGAAAGTAGGAGGATTTATAGAGAAGATAGAGCCATATAAGCATAATGTGGGAACTCATGATAGGTGTCATACTAATATAGAACCTATGGTCAAAGACCAATGGTTTGTAAAGATGGAGACACTTGCAAAGCCAGCAATAGATGTATTGAAAGAAGGGAAACTTAAATTTGTTCCAGAGAACTTTTCAAATATCTACTTGCATTGGCTTGAGAATATAAAAGATTGGTGTATATCAAGGCAGATATGGTGGGGGCATCGGATGCCAGTATTTTATTGTAAGGATTGCGGACACATGACTGTATCAGAAGATACTGTTACAAAATGTGAACATTGCGGTAGCACCAATATATATCAAGACGAAGACACTTTAGATACTTGGTTTTCATCAGCTCTATGGCCTTTCTCAACTCTTGGTTGGCCAGATACTGAAGATCCAAGATATAGATATTTCTATCCTACAGATGTACTTGTTACAGGATATGATATCATATTCTTCTGGGTTATAAGGATGGTTTTCTCTGGAATCGAGCAGACTGGGAAGTCACCATTTAAAGAAGTACTTATACACGGCATTGTTCGAGATGAACTTGGTCGTAAGATGAGTAAGTCTCTTGGCAATG
>DGGU01000004.1 GCA_002392345.1 Lachnospiraceae bacterium UBA3866 | reverse complement strand
ATAAAATTTCTACTATTGTAGATTCGTCTACACTATAGCGAGCCTTGCACAGTTTAATACCTTAATAAAATTTCTACTATTGTAGATTGGAAACCCTGGACCTGGTGGTTGGGCTGTTTAATACCTTAATAAAATTTCTACTATTGTAGATATAACCGCTTCTGGCTTTGTAAGGTCTAGTTTAATACCTTAATAAAATTTCTACTATTGTAGATTCTATATATGCACGACTGACACCCAGTAATGGAGTAACATGACCGAAAAAGAAAAGATGATTTCTGGAAAACTTTATAATTCAATGGATGAAGAGCTTATAAAAGATAGGTTAAATGCAAAGTCGTTATATTATGAGTACAATAATCTTCATCCAGCGAAAGAAGAAGAACAACAAGCAATACTTAAGAAGCTAATTGGCAAGATGGGAAAGAATGTTGCGTTTGTTGCTCCGTTTTATTGTGACTATGGATATAATATAGAGATAGGCAATGACTTTTTTGCTAATAGGTGTCTTGATATACTTGATTGTGGCAAAGTGATTATTGGTAATAATGTAATGATAGGTCCAGAATGTAGTTTCTATACAGCAACCCATCCTGTTGATGCAGAAGCAAGGAATAAGCATCTTGAAATGACTGAACCAGTAAGGATTGGCAATAATGTATGGATAGGTGGAGGGGTAAAAGTGCTCCCCGGCGTTACTATAGGAGATAATGTGGTTATTGGAGCGGGAAGCGTCGTCGTTAAAGATATTGAAAGTAATTCTGTTGCAGTAGGTAATCCATGTAAGGTTATTAAAAAGATATAAGTTTTGGCTAGTATAAAAGTTATGATTAACAAAAAGCATAATAGAATAACAAGATTTCAAGCTGTAATTAGTTTTTTACTTACGATAATTTTTTGTAATATAGCAAAGGCTTCTAATATAATATATCACGGCACTGGTGATTATTTCATGCCAATGGGTGTGTCTGCATTGATAGAAGCATATCCAGAAATGGGAATGACATACAATAATAATTTTATAATATTTAAAGATGGAACAGGAATTATATATGACGATAAGATAGATAAGACATACCTTGAGATGCTTGACAATTGCGATGTGGAAGATATGTTTAAAACCTCATATGATAGATATGTCACATTGCCACCATATTTATATGATCCTGGTCGTTATAGGTGCGAAGAACTCTTTCATAAAATGTATGGAAAAGGTGTAAATGAAATCTCAAGATCACTAACGACTGTTAAAATATTTGGAAAGAATTTTAATGTTACGCGAATAAATGGTGTAGACGAGAAACTGAGAAAGGTGGCAGAAGAAGTTGAAAAGCATAGTGAGTTTAAAGAGTTTTTTACAAAAAATTCAGGCGGGTATAATTATAGAAAGGTGCGAGGAAGCAATCGACTAAGCGCGCATAGTTATGGTATAGCTATTGATATTAATTCAGTTATAACTAATTATTGGGAAAGAGATTATAAAGTATCAGAGATAGATTCGATTGGCTATAGCAATTCTGTGCCATACGAACTCGTTAAAATATTCGAAGATAATGGATTTATCTGGGGTGGAAGGTGGTATCATTACGATACAATGCACTTTGAATATAGACCTGAGTTATTGCGGATAAAAAATTAATAAAACGCAGGCGTAAAATCTGGCGCCAACAAGTTACTAAAGGAGGAGAATATGGAAGTAAAATTAACAAACGATAATTTCGAAGCTGAAGTTTTAAAATCAGACAAACCGGTACTAGTAGATTTTTATGCAGATTGGTGTGGCCCATGCCAGATGGTAGGCCCAATTCTTGAAGAATTAGCAAAGGAAAGAGAAGACATAAAAATAGGCAAGATAAATGTAGACGAAGAAGGCGAGCTTGCCTTGAAATATAAAGTATCAAGCATACCTTATCTTGCATATTTTAAAAACGGAGAGATAGTTAACCAGATGGTGGGATTTCAAGGCAAAGAGAAGATACTTGACATGTTAAAGTAATATTCTTTGGTAATGTCTTTATATTGTTATGAGCAGATTTGAACGGACGAAGTTACTGATAGGAAAAGAAAAATTAGATATTTTGCGAAAGAAAAAAGTCGCTGTGTTTGGGCTTGGTGGAGTTGGTGGCTATGCGTGTGAAGCTCTTGCTAGATCTGGCGTTGGAGAACTTCATCTGATTGATAATGATATTGTAGATGAAACAAATATCAATAGACAGATTATAGCACTAAAGTCTACTATAGGAAGAGATAAAGTAGATGTCATGAAAGAGCGAATCTTTGATATTGGAGATGACATAAGAGTTTTTACTTATAAAGTTTTTCTGACATCTGATAATATAGACATTCTACCTTTTGATAAGTTTGATTATGTGGTTGATGCCATAGATACCATATCAGCAAAAGTTGCTCTTATAGAAAAGGCTGAAGGAAACAACACACCAATTATAAGCGCAATGGGTACTGGCAATAAATTGTATGCTGAAAAGCTAAAGATAGCTGATATCTATGATACTAAAGTTTGTCCACTTGCTAAGACCATAAGAACTGAACTTAAAAAACGAGATATAAAGAAATTGAAGGTTGTATATTCCGAAGAATTGCCAAAAAATGAGATAAGTAATGAAGAAAAAACTGATAATTATAAAAACCATAAGAGAGTAATTAGTAGTATAAGTTATGTGCCAGCTGTAGCAGGGCTACTTATGGCTGAAGAAGTTATAAAAGACTTGATAGTATAGGAGAGAGTATGCTGAGTTTTGAAAGTGATTATACAACAGGTGCGACACCTAAGATTTTAAAAAGATTACAAGAGGCTAATCTTGAAGCTACATCTGGGTACGGAAATGACAGATATACAAGAAGCGCCAAAGAAAAAATCAAAAAAGCATGTGGTGGCAAGGGCATAGAAGTTGATCTTTTAGTTGGAGGAACTCAGACCAATGCTGTAGTAATATCAACTCTTCTTAAAGATTATGAAGGAGTTATAGCTGTTGATAGTGGACATATCAATGTGCATGAGGCAGGAGCAATCGAGTATACCGGGCACAAAGTTCTCGCTATAGAGGGTAAAGAGGGTAAACTTGTAGCCTCAGATTTGAAAAAATATCTAGAAAAGTTTTATGCTGATAGTTCATATACTCACATGGTAATACCTGGCATGGTATATATATCTTATCCAACAGAATATGGGACAATATATACGAAGAAGGAATTGAGCGATATCTATAAAATTTGCAAAACATATAAGATCCCGCTTTTTATTGATGGAGCAAGACTTGGATATGGTCTTATGAGCAAAAAATCCGATATGAGCATAAAGGATATATCAAAACTTTCAGACGTATTTTATATAGGAGGAACTAAGGTAGGGGCTCTTTTTGGTGAGGCGGTCGTATTTACTAAGAGTAATAGGCCTAAGAATTTTGTAACGTCTATAAAAAAAAGAGGTGCTTTACTTGCTAAAGGAAAAATCTTGGGAATACAATTTGATACTCTATTCACCAACAATCTATATTTTGAGATAAGTAGACATGCTATTGAGACGGCCGAAGAGTTAAAAAATGTATTTAAGAAAAAAGGATATAGATTTTATATAGACTCACCAACTAATCAACAGTTTATAATTGTTGATAAGAAAAAAGTAGCAACACTTCGTAAAAAAGTAGCATTCACTTGGTGGGGAGAATATGATAATAAAAGGGATATACTGAGATTTGTGACAAGTTGGTCAACAACGAGTGAACATATTGATGAATTAACTAAGATATTATAATTATAAGGGAACCTCTAAAAAGGAGCGCCCGAGCGAAGCGACAAAGTACTCTTGGGGTGCATTTTTGAAAGCTTGCTTTCATA
>DGGU01000020.1 GCA_002392345.1 Lachnospiraceae bacterium UBA3866 | reverse complement strand
GTGTGTGCCCAGCTGGAACCTTAAATTCGTCGCATTTTATGAAAGCAAGCTTTCAAAAATGCTCCTTTTTAGAGGTTCCCTTCATAAAAATTATCAGTGTATAAAGTGCAATTAATATGCCTGCAATCATACCTACATTATAAGGTATTCCAAAATGGCCAAGGCATTCTTTCGCAAGTATAAAATATGTTGATACAACGCTTGTCATAAAAACTGCTGGAACAAGTGTAATATAATAATTTCTCTTGTTCTGATATAGATATACAGTCTCAGCCCAAAGCACTATAGTTGCAAGTGATTGATTTGAAAAAGAAAAATATCTCCAAACTACATTATAGTCGATACCTAAAACTATAGCAGCAACCACGAGCAATAGTATACTTATAAGCATTCTCTTAAAAATATTTTTCTGATCTATTTTGAGCCAATCAGATATTACAAGCCTTGCTGATCTAAATGAAGTATCACCAGACGAGATAGGGCATGCTATAACTCCAAGCATTGCAATGACACCACCAAACCCCCCCATAGTTCTCTTACATACATCATACACTACAACACTTGAACCAGCTCCTGCCATAAGTAAATCTTTACTACTCTCATAACAAGTGACTCCAGCCGCCGCCCATACAAGTGCAATAAGTCCTTCAGTAATCATGGCGCCATAGAAAACTTTCCTTCCCACCTTTTCATCTTTTATACAACGTGATACAATCGGAGATTGAGTTGCGTGAAATCCAGATATAGCTCCACAAGCAACTGTTATAAGCATGAATGGCCAAGGGCTTAAACCTTCTGCATGCATGTTCTTAAAGTTATCATATAATTCTGGCATAGTAAAATTGGGATTAAAACATAGAACTGCCCCAACACCCACTGCCATTATTATTAAGCAGATACCAAATATAGGATATATTTTGCCAATTATTTTATCAATAGGTAGAAAGGTCGCTACAAAATAATATATCATCACTATGATTAGCCAGAAACGTGCATCAAGATGAGCAGGTGTAAGTAGTGCAAGTAATTCTGCAGGTCCTTCAGTAAAGACAACTCCGCACATTATAAGTAGTATAATAGAAAATATCCTCATGAAATATTTCATCTCAGCCCCTAGATATTTTCCTACAATCTCAGATACACTTACACCATCTTCTCTTTCTGATATCATGCCACATAGATAATCATGAACAGCTCCAGCAAATATACATCCAAACACTATCCATAGGTATACAATGGGTCCAAATAACGCTCCACTAAGTGCACCAAAAATTGGTCCAGTGCCTGCTATGTTTAATAATTGTATAAGATAGGCTCTCCAAGTCCTTATAGGAATATAATCAATACCGTCGGTATGCTTATACGCCGGTGTCATCCTATCATCAGGCTTAAATACTTTTTCTACATACTTACCATAGAATACATAACCCAAAATTAGAATTGCAACACAAACTAAAAATGAAACCATCTTACACCTTTCACCAATAGATCATCCATTAATCATATTATCTTTAGTAATCAATTATTTTTTCCATATATATCATATCAAAATATTCATTGAATTTCTTTCCACACCTATGAAGATGTCCAACTTTTTTAAATCCCATATGCAGATGGAAGTCATAACTATTTGCAGTTAGGTATTTGGTTTCGCCAGAAGGATATGCAACTAATGCATATAGATTTTTGTATCCGGCTTTTATAAGTCTATGTTCAAGCTCTTCATATAACTTTTTACCTATGCCCTGCATCTTCACATCTTTATCAACATATATAGATAATTCAACCGATATATCATACGCTTTTCTCTTTCCAAATTCATGTGCATAAGCATATCCTTTAATTTCTCCCCCATCATTTTCAAAAACAATATATGGATACTTTTTTAGGATATTTCTAATTCGCATCTTAAAATCATCTAAACACGGCGTCTCAATTTCAAACGATATCGCCGTATTCTCGACATAATAACTATAGATGTCAAGTAAAGCTTTAGCATCTTCAATTTTTGCATCTCTGATCATATGATTAAATCTTTTATAAAAACTTTACACCAGTATTATTATATCACTTTTTTAAGAATTTATAAACTTATATTGAAAAATGTTGATTTTTTATAACTTACTCCACCACCCTCCTATAACAATTATTTGAAACCGTTTCAACAAAACCATTAAGCTCTAGCGACATAAGAGTATTTAAGCATTTCGCCACTGGGAGTTTCACTTTTTCAACAATCTGATCTATATGTAAAGTTTCAAATAGAAGGACGTCATAAATAAGCTTCTCAAAATAATCGAGAGTGCCTATGTCTTTTTCGGCCTTTGGGATTAGGCCATCAACTATAAGTCCAAGATGCTCTAGCACATCATCAGCAGAAGTTAAAATATAAGCCCCCTGCTTTATTAGATTATTGGTCCCACGGCTAAGACTATCGCCAATTCGACCCGGACAAGCAAATATTGTTTTCCCTTGTTCAAGTGCATAATCAGCTGTTATAAGAGAACCTGACTTGTCCCTCGCTTCGACCACTATAACAACATCAGAAAGACCTGATATAATTCTATTTCTAAGCGGGAAATTATGTGGGAGCGGCGGAGAACCTATGTCAACTTCTGCTATAATCCCTCCGCCATAATCAAGTATCTTATCATACACATTCCTATTGTGAGATGGGAAGCACATATCTACTCCACAGCCTAAAACTGCAAATGTAGGTTTCTCAGCTTCAATTGCTCCTATATGTCCACTCGTGTCTATTCCCATTGCAAGTCCTGATATAACTTGCACATCATTCATAGATAGAATCCTTGCAATCGTCTTAGCAAGTGTACACCCATAATCAGTACAATTCCTAGCTCCAACTATTGACACTGTCTTTTTATTGGGGTCGGGAAGACTTCCTCTCACATACAGTCTTTCTGGTGCTCCTTTAATTTTTTCTAATCGCTCTGGGTAATCACTGTCTCCCTTCTTAACAACTCTATAATCAATAAATTTTTTATTCTTCATAAATCTCCTTTCGGGCTCGCAGTGCTCGCCCCTACTACTTGATTTTCGAAACTTACTTATGTTTTTAATGATAAATTTTGTCTTCAAGGCTCCTGTAATTACACGCCTCCACAAGATGGTCAATCTTTATATTATCAGCCCTATCCATATCAGCTATAGTTCTCGCAACTTTAAGGACCTTATGATAAGTTCTCGCAGAAAGCTTCTTCACATTAAAAATCTTTCTTAGATATTCCTTTTCTTTCTCTCCGACTTCACAAAACTTCTTTATCTCCTTAGTTGTCATCTGAGAATTAAAATGAATATCCTTGTAACCTTTAAATCGTTCTTCTTGTATCTTCCTGCATTCTTCTACTCTTTTCCTTATATCAATGGATTTCTCGCCACTCCCACCAGAACTTAGTTCATTGAATTTAATTGGTGAACTCTCAACACATATGTCAATTCTTTCAAGTATTGATTTGCTGATACTTCTTTGATATCTTCCAATGGCCACTTCGCTGCAATTACACTTATTCCTATCTGGATAGTGACCACACGGGCATAGATTCATCGCCGCTACAAGCATAAAATTTGCAGGGTAGAAATATGATCCTTGTAACCTTGATATAGTTATGCCCTTCGCTTCAAGTGGCTCTCTTAAAGTCTCAATCGCAATTTTCGAAAAGTGAGGCAGCTCATCAAGAAACAAAACTCCGTTGGACGCGAGTGATATCTCGCCTGGCCTTGGGTACACACCACCGCCGATAAGACTTGTGATTGATATTGAATGGTGTGGATTTCTAAACGGCCTATTGGTTATAAGTCTCTTATTTCTAAGTTCTCCTGCTATAGAATAGATTTTGGTAATCTCAATCTCTTCATCAAGAGTTAAACTTGGCATGATCGTAGGGATTCTCTTTGCAATCATAGTTTTGCCTGTACCTGCAGAACCGGAAATTATAATATTATGAAAACCGGCAACTGCAACTTCACATGCTCTTTTTAATAGTTCCTGTCCACTTATGTCAGAAAAATCCAAACTATAATCATTTACTTCATCGATTTCTTCAAACTTAGATCTTTCGTAACTTTTAAAGCATTCATCACTTGATAATATCTTCATAAGTTCAGAAATATTTTCCACTGACACTACATCTATGCCATCAACAACAAGTGCCTCTTGTTCATTCTCCTTCGGGACTACTACTCCTTTCACGCCATTTTCTTTAAGACCAGACACCATTGAGAGGATACCTCTCACTCCCACTATCTCTCCACTCAAATTCAATTCACCAATAAATGCATAACCATCCGCTATCTTATTGTCAATTAGGTTTAGTGACTTTAGTATAGCAACTGCTATTGGCAAATCAAAAACAGTACCATCCTTTCTCAAATCGGCTGGCGCAATATTAATTGTTACTTTT
>DGGU01000023.1 GCA_002392345.1 Lachnospiraceae bacterium UBA3866 | reverse complement strand
ATAGTATTTTTTGGTGGGGCAGGAGTGTCGACTGAGTCTGGTATTCCTGATTTTAGATCAGTGGATGGGCTTTATAATCAGAAGTATAAATATCCACCTGAGACCATCTTAAGTCACACATTTTTTATGAATAATCCTGAAGAGTTTTATCGCTTCTATAGAGATAAGTGTCTAAAACCTATGCTTAAGGCAGAACCAAATGCTGTGCACCTCGCGCTTGCTAAACTTGAGATGGAAGGAAAATTAAAGGCAATAGTTACTCAAAATATTGATGACCTACATCATAGGGCTGGCAATAAAAATATCTATGAGTTGCATGGAACTTCATTTAAAAATCATTGTATGGATTGCGGTAAGAGTTATACCATAGAAGATATTTTGAAAACTGATGGGATTCCGCGATGTACTTGTGGCGGCATAATAAAACCAGATGTGGTTTTGTATGAAGAAGGACTTGACCAACATACGATTACAAAGAGTATTGAAGCTATTAGCAAGGCTGATGTGCTTATAATAGCAGGGACTACACTTATCGTTCAGCCAGCAGCATCATTTATTAATTATTATCAAGGAAGCAAAATGATTCTTATAAATCTTTCTAAAGTGCCAAATGAAGATAGAATTGATTATGTTATCCACTGTAAAGCGGGGGATGTATTTAGTAAATTAATGTGATTTTAACAAAGCATTATCTAATTAAAAAAAACAAGTAGTGCGATGTTATGAGCGGATTCTAATGAACCCGCTTTTTGTTGCTATTTACAATCAATCTTATAAATGCTATACTAATAATACCAAAGGGAGAGTAGTAAACCAATGACTTTGCCAGTGTCATTGTGGTTTTTGTGTCAGGAGAAAAAGATGAAGAAAAACCCTCTGGTATCTACTCTAAATGAAGTAGAAAAGCTTAAGAAACTAAGGCAGATTACGAGTAAGCAAATACCATTAAACAACGATGTCTTTATGATATTTGCAATGAATAAGAAATTCTGCCAGGAATTTTTAAGAGTCATTTTGCAGGACGAAAAGCTTGTAGTCATGGAGAATGACATTCAGAAGAACTTACCGAGTGCATTTAGCAAGTCAGTGATCATTGATATGCTGTGTAGACTTGGCGATGGTAGGATAGTTAATGTAGAGATACAACTATCAGAAGAGAGATGGCATGCGAAAAGGATACTTGCATACGCGTCCAAAATTAAGTCCTATACAACTGATAAGGGGACAAAATATTCTGATATCAAGGATTTGGTAATAATATATCTTACAAAGAAGGATATATTCAACAAAGGCAGCACTGTATATGAAGTAGAGATGAATGTAGTATCAGACCAAGGCGAGCAAGTAAGTAGATGGAAACCTGGTCTACAAGTATACTATGTCAACACAGTAGGACTAACAAATAGGAATATTAATAACTATCTAAGACTACTTACAGACAACATAACAATTAGTAGTAAGTATAAGATAACGAGCGAGATCAAAGAACTAGTTTACAAGAGAGGAGGAAGCAAGATGAGTAGTGAGATGAGAAAATTCATGGATGAGTTAAGAGAAGAAGGAAGAGAAGAAGGAAGACAAGAAGGCAAAACAGGCGTTCTAATTGAAATGGTAAAAGACAAAGTATTATCTATGGCAGAGGCCGCTAGGAGAATTGGAATGAGTGAAGAACAATTTGCTGCATTGGTGAAATAGATTAAAAAATTAAAGATATAATTAATATTATAATGGTGCGAGCATTCGCACCATTTTTTATTCATAAAGTCAAGATGTTATTATTATTGCATGAAGTCAGCTATGATCTTATTTGAGATATCAAGTCCCTTATCTGATAGAAAGTAATTATTTCCTTTCTTACATAAGAGCTCCATACTTCTATAATATTTGATATTGGCCTTGTATTTTTCTTCAAATTCTTTGTTGAATGTTTTATAGAAGTCATCTATATTGATTCCGGTAGTCTTCCTAAAACCAAGCATAGTATATTCGTTCATGTGTTCTTTTTCGTCTATCATCTTTATCTCATCATAGTATCCGTTTTGATTATCAGATAGCATATAATTTTTATAGTCGAGTGCAATATAATCATTAAAGTGAACCTTGTTTTTTAGTCTTATGTTTTTAATGTATGACGATGAGTTAAGACCGAATCCAAGATAAGGCACATCACTCCAGTATCCAAGGTTATGTCTACATTCAAAACCATCTTTTCCATAATTACTAATCTCGTATCTATGTAATCTGTAATAATCAGTTAACTCGCGAGTTATCTCATCCATCTTCACTATGTCAGTTTCAAGTGGGAGAGTAATCTTATTTTCAGCGAGCATTGTTTTAAATGGCGTTCCATTTTCGATGATAAGGTTATATATAGATATGTGTTTAATATTTAGCATTAGGATAGCTTTAAGAGTCTTCTTATATGTATCTGGTGTCTGGAAAGGGATACCATTAATTATATCAATATTTATATTTTTAAATCCTACATGTATGGCAGAGTTATATGCATTTAAGAAATCATTATAATTATGAACTCTACCAAGGATCTTTAATTCGTCATCATTTGCTGATTGAAGACCTATGCTTAGACGGTTAATCCCTAAATCCATATAGGCCTTAAGTTTTTCACTATCCAAACTATTAGGATTGCCCTCGATAGAGATTTCAGCATTACTGTCTACCTTATAATGTTTATATAGGCTTTCCATTATGAAAGCGATGTACTTCTTATCGATAAAACTTGGAGTTCCGCCACCTATATATATTGAGCTTATCTCATAACCATTTGCAAGATATGATTTTGATTCAATCTCTTCAAGTAGTTTCATTATATAAGCGTCTATAACATCATATTTTGCATTAAAAGATACAAAGTCACAATAATTGCACTTTCTCTCGCAAAATGGTATATGAACATATAACATAAGTTTATTCATAATATAGATTATAGCATAATTTTATTATAAGTGATATAATACAATGTATGTATAATATCGATAAAAATACGAATCTTCTCGATGAATTAAAGGCTATAAAAAAAGATTTCCGTGAGAAAAATCTTAAGCCTTTTTATTTTCTATATGGTGATGAAGATTATTTTATAGACGAGATAAGCGATAGCATAATTAAAGTATTTAATGATGAGACAGGCCTTAATTTTAAAGAGTATAAGGATGACAATTTTAATATTGATGAAGTTATAAAATATATAATTAGTTTTCCTATTGTGAATGAGAAAAAAATAATACTTATAAAAGATGTACCATTTTTTAAGAACGTAGCAAAGACAGACAGTAAGTCAGTTGAGAAGTTTTTAGAAGCGATCAAAGAAGGTTCCGAGAATAATGTACTCGTTATAATCATACATAATAGCAATGACAAAGATGCTAAGTATCAGAAACGATTCGGCAAAGAAAATAAGATAGCAAGCTTCTTTAAGGAAAATGGCGTCCTTATAGATCTTCATAGACTTGATGAAGCTACTCTTAATAAATATATAGTAAGTAGATTTTCTAAATCCAAGAAAGAGATCGACAAAGTTGAGTCTGCCTATATCATAAGAAACTCTGGTACTAATCTTAAAAACCTATATAATGAATGCGACAAGATAATAGCGTATATGGGAGATAAAGTGAAAGTTGAGAGAGCTGATATAGATGTGGTTATCACTAAAAATATCGATGATAATATATTTAACCTTATTAATCTTATAAATAACAATAAGATGGAAGAAGCTATAGTACTTTATGGTGATTTGATTAGTGCAGGAGAGAAGCCAAGAGATATATTTACAGTGCTTTCAATTAATTATAAGAATCTTCTTATTGCTAAAGACTACATGGATAAGTCAAAAAGTCAAAATGAGATAGCAAAACTTATGGGCATAGAGACTTGGCAGGCAAATCGTCTTGTCACTGCCAACAAATACACAACGAAAGAATCTCTAGCTTCGAAACTTCATAGGATAACTGATCTGAGTATGAAAAGATTTACATCTGAAGTCTCTGAAGATATGTTATTTGAACTATTATATTATTGATTTTGAGGATATGATATGAATTTTTTTGATGAAAAACTTGATAAGGCGAAAACTATCTGTATACTTGGTCATCATAATCCAGATGGTGATTGCATAGGTGCGACGCTTGCAATTTATAATTATATTGAAAAAAAATACGGCGATAGAAAAATTGTAAAGCCGTTTCTTACTGAGTTCTCATCTAGGTATAACATACTTAAAAATGCTGACAAAATTAGGAATGATGATAAGGATGCTACAGTATTCGATCTGTGTATAGTAGTTGATGCATCTAGCAAAGACAGGTTTAAGGATTTTGAAAGATATTTTGATGAGGCAAAGGATACTATAATTTTCGATCATCATG
>DGGU01000018.1:18189-19225 GCA_002392345.1 Lachnospiraceae bacterium UBA3866 | reverse complement strand
GTAGGCGTTGTAACTATCAATATGCCTCGTCTTGCATATCTTGCTAGCACAGAAGAGGAGTTCTATCAGAGACTTGATAGACTTATGGATATATCAGCAAGATCTCTTAAGATTAAGAGAAACACTATAGAGAGATTTATGGAAAATGGTCTATATCCTTATACTAAGAGATATCTTGGCACATTCAACAACCACTTCTCAACTATAGGTCTTGTAGGTATGAACGAAGCTTGCCTCAATGCTAAGTGGCTCAAGAAGGATCTTCGCGATGATGAAGCAGTTAAATTCAGTATAGATGTACTTAATCATATGAGAGAAAGACTTAAAGATTATCAAGAGAAGTACGGCGACCTCTATAACCTAGAGGCAACTCCAGCTGAGTCTACAGCATATAGATTTGCAAAACATGATAAAGAGAAATTCCCTAATATCGTCACAGCCAACATGGATGGCACTCCATATTATACTAACTCATCTCACCTTCCTGTAGGAACGACTGATGATATCTTCAATGCCCTTGATGTTCAAGATGAGTTACAGACTCTCTATACATCAGGTACAGTATTCCATACCTTCCTTGGAGAGAAACTTCCTGATTGGAAGGCAGCAGCTAATCTTGTTCGTACCATAGCCAATAATTACAAATTACCATATTATACTTTGTCACCTACTTACTCTGTATGTAAGAACCATGGATATATAGCTGGCGAAGTTTATACTTGCCCACATTGTGGAGAACCAACAGAGGTCAATAGCCGTATCACAGGTTACTATAGACCAGTTCAAAACTGGAATGATGGTAAGGCTCAAGAGTTCAAAGATAGAAAAGAGTATTCTGCAAAACTTGCAGCAACTCGTATAGAACAAATGGGAGAGAATTTGTTTAAGGCAGAGACTCCAGATACTGTAGTAGAAAAGATGAACTTCGAAAGAGAGCACGCAGCAGAGACTATCACATCTACAGCACCTGTTGCTCCAGCAGCTCCAGTTATCAGTGAGACACCAGCAGCACCAGTTATCAATGAGACACCAGTTG
>DGGU01000018.1:0-18087 GCA_002392345.1 Lachnospiraceae bacterium UBA3866 | reverse complement strand
ATGAGACACCAGTTGCACCTATACAGCCTGCAGAACCAGTACATCCTGTAGAACCAACACAACTAGCAGCACCAGTTGTGAATGAGACACCAGCAGCACCTGTTGTGAGTGAGACACCTAATCTTGATAATGTATTTAATAACAATAATAAGACACTTGATAATGTTAATTTAGATAATTTCTATAAGGAAGAAGTTCAGGCTCCAGTTATAGAGCCAGTTGATTTGGCAGAACCAGAAAAGGAAGTTGTAGCAACAGACTTTGCTTATGAAGCACCACAAGATAAGGCGATTGATTCAGTGAAGCTCTTTGTAACTAAGACTTGTCCTAATTGCAAGAAGGCAGAAGAACTTCTCGATATGGCTGGTATTCCTTACAATATAGTAGATGCCAATGAGAATCCTGACGAGTGTGAGAAATTCCAGATAATGCAAGCACCAACTCTTATAGTCAATGACTCTAAGAAATATGTCAATCTATCAAATGTTATAAAGTTTGTAGAAGAGACAACTATAACAGCATAATAACACCTTATACATACATCTCTTGGGCACCCTTTGCTGGGTGCCTTTTTTATCTAAGTGAAATCTCTTTTGCTTCTTTTAGTCTTTCTTTATAATCTGGAAGATATTTGTATACAAGATTGTAGAAAGATCTGCTATGACCGTGAACGAATATATGAGTAACTTCATGTACTACTATAGCTTCTATAAATCTCTCGCTCATATAATATAGATATGTGTTAAAAGTAAGGACGTTATTTTTATAATTACAATTACCCCATTCGGTTTTCATCTTACGAAGTTTCACATCTTTGATGTCAGCTTTCATGAGGGTGGCATATTTATACACAAGATCATCTATGTAGCTTTTTAATGCATCAAGTTCTCTTTTTTTCAGTTTTGGTTTTTCTGATAGCCTTTCTCTGACTTTGATTTTTCCAAGCGCTTTATTAATCCAATCAATTTTTGACTGTACGAAGTTATATATATCTATGTCACTCACTCCATAAGGGCAAGTAAGGTGCACAGTCCTATTTTCATCAACAGTGAGCCTTAGGCTTCTATTCTTTCTATATTTGGCATAATAGATGGTTATTCCATCTATTTCCATCTTTTTATAGTTAAGTTTAATCATTCTACTTTTAATTATGCTATATTATATTTTTTTAGTCAATTGTATAATTTTTAAGCCATTTTGTGGTATAATATAGACATGAAGAATAAGTCTAAAAAACTTTGCTTAATTTTATTTGTGCTTATGATAGCGTGTGAGACTTTAGCCACTGACCTAAATCTAGTTGATTATCAAGTAATCCCAGCAAAGCTCTATACAGGCACAGGCAGGGTCAATGAGAACAAAACCAAGCTTGAGGCGGAAGGAAGAGAGCACAGTGTAAAATACTATGCCTATCAGCCAAGTGCTGAGACAGATCCAGGTGACTTTTTTTATTTTGATGCTGCAGGAACATCACATAAGATGTTTTTAAATAAGGACGCTTATAAGACTGATGTAGAGTGGGATCAAAATAGTCCTGTGGCGAAAAAAGGTAAGCCACTCAACTATGATGTGGAGATAGGTGTCGATGTATCAAAATATAATGGTGATATCGACTGGGGAAAAGTTAAAGAGGCTGGCATCGATTTTGCATTTGTAAGGCTAGTGTATCGTGGTTATGGAGAGAAGGGGACTCTACTTGAAGATAAGAAAGGCGTTGAAAACTTGATTGCTGCTAAGGCAGTAGGCATAAAAGTCGGTGCATATATATTTTCTCAGGCTATCAATGAAGCAGAGACTATAGAAGAAGCAGCACTTGCTATAAAACTACTTAGTGATAATGGCATAGTTCTAGATCTACCACTTGTGTATGACCCAGAGACATTACGAGGCGTTGTAGCTCGTACAGATGATGTGACAGGTGAGACATTTACTAACAATGCCATTGCATTTTCAGAATATGTCCTTAAAAACAATATAAGACCATGTATATATGCCAATATGATATGGGAAGATTATTACTTTGATATGGCAAAACTTCGTGATTATGATTTCTGGTATGCAGATTATTATGATTTTCCATTTACACCGTATAAGTATAAGTATTGGCAATTCTCTGAAAGAGGCAAGGTGCCAGGTATAACTGATAAAGATCATGGTTATGTTGATTTAAATATTATGCTAGTAGAAAAATAGAATTGTAGGGGCGAGTTATACGAGCCCGTTTTAATATGCAATATGAAAGTTTAGAAAAAAAAGATATTATTGGTAGACTTTTTTGGTATGCCGTTCCTCTCATTATAGGAAACATAGTTCTTCTTTCTTATGATTTAGTTGATGCACTTGTCATATCAAAGTTTGTCGGTGAAATTGGTCTTGCTGCCGTATCTAATGCTGGTCAGATAAGTTCTTTCATACTTTTGTTTTTTTATGGACTTTGTATGGGAGCATCAGTTATAGTGAGCGAATATTATGGTGCTAGAGATATGGCAGGAGTGAAACTAGAAGTATCTACGGTATTTATATCAGGGTCTATCTTTGCTATAATTTTAAGTTCAATTATTGCATTACTATCACCACGGATTTTTTCAATGCTCCAGTTGCCGGATCTGGTTATGAGAGATGCCATAGCCTACCTTCGTATAGCTTGCATTGGTCTTCCTTTTGTCTTTGTATATAATGTATTTGCCAATGCCATGAAGGCGATGGGCAATAGCAAAATCCCAACCTTTTTTCTTGCATTATCGGCTGTTATCAATATAATTCTTGATTTGATATTTGTTGCTGTTTTTAGCTGGGGAGTAGCTGGGGCATCATTTGCAACCGTTCTTGCACAGGTTTCTACATGTATAATCACTTACATCTATGTGCAGATAACCATAGTAGAATTAAGACTTGGGCTTAAAGACATGGTTGTAAAGAAGCGACTTCTTATAAGAACATTTAAGGATGGCATAATTTCTGCCATACAGCAAGCTGTGCCACCACTTGGAAGGATTCTTATCATAGCGAAGGTCAATACTCTTGGTGTAGCAGCGATCGCAGCCAATGGCATCATAGCTCGTATTGATAGTTTTGCTATACTACCTGCTCAAAATATTGGTATGGGAATTATGACTTATACTGCGCAGAGTCGTGGTGCAAGAAGAGATGATCTGATATATGATATATTTAAGAAAGGTTTTATATTGGAGATGGGTTTTGCTGCTATAATATTTGCTATACTTTTCTTCTTCAAATATGATATAATGGTATTCCTAAGCCCTAGAGATAGCTTTGAAGTCATCGCACTTGGCAATAGTTATCTTCACATCATGTCGTTCGGATATTTTCTTGTTGGCATAGTTAATACACTTCAGTGTTTCTTCCGTGGCATGGGCAATATGAGTTTAACTCTATATAGTTCTATAATTAATATAGTAATTAAAGTGTTTATAGTATATACATTTATAGATGTATTGGGATTCGATGCAGTTGCATGGGGAACTATCATTGGTTGGATTTTTATGAATGCCTATGGTTATGCAATGCACCTATATTATAAAAAACATAAATGGGCCGATGTATATGTATATCCAACTAAAGAGCAATTAGATAAATATAGATAACTAGGGTGAGCCCGCACGAGGTAAATATGTCAGGAAAGAGAAAAACAAAAAAGTTAAAAGAAAAATATTGTAGATACTGTGGTCGTGAACTAGAATTCGGCGTTTGTATCTGCGATGAGTTTTTAGCCTCTCGAGATAAAAAAGAAGCACAACTTGGAACATTTAAGTGCGATACTTGTGGAAATGAAGTAAGTAGTGACTCTATCTACTGTTCACATTGCGGTATGCCACTTCTCGTAGATGGCAACATCAAGGAATTGCAGCAGGAGCTTCGTGGCGATAATGCCAAAGATGTCATAAAAGTATATGAGAAAGAGATGAAGCCAAGGGGCAGATTTCTTTTCCCACTATCATATGTAATCTCAGTTGCAGTTTTGTCACTTTTTGTAGGTGCACTTTTTGGGTATATAATTGTCCCTGAAATTAAAAGAGCTATATTCAACTATAATTTTAGTAGACAGGCACAATTAGATAGTATGCAAGATGAAAGCCTTGATATGGAAGGCATGATGGAAGAAGGTAAGGTCAGTGAAGATATAGATTATGACGCTGAGACAGAGCCAATAGATTTTGGTGAAGGAGCACCGGTGGTTCGCGAGATAGAAGAGCCTACAGCTAAAACTGAGACGTCTACGGTATATAGGATGGTTGAAGACGGGACAAGCAGGATAGAGGAAACCACAGAAGATGAGGAAGAAAATGGAGATAACTCAAAAAAGACCGAAGGGGACGAGAACGAGACCGAAGAGACTGAGAAGAAGATTACACTTTACCTTGAAAAGGGAACAAGAATTGATGATGCTGTGTCAAGTGGCGGAAATACTTGCCAGATCATATACTACCTCCCTACAGTAGGAGGGGATGATGCTGCAGAGGCTTTACTCTTAAATGAGATGTATAAATACACTTTTAGCACAGATTTTATAACACAAGTCAAGAATTATGCGTTAGAATCGGAAGAATTACCTGTATCTATCGTTTTTGATATGCCTAAGGAGACAGGTGGCACAACAAAGAATTATAGACTTAAGTATAAAGGAGTAGTGACACCAAGAAACGGCTTGGTTAGTTCTATTAATTTTACAGTCATCTATAATCGAAGCAATAATACCTTGGTAGTAAAGAGATCAAGCTAGAATAGTACGGGCAGTTACACGGGCCCCTCTAAATATTTTTATCGATTATATCACAGATTTTATTGATAGCATCATTTTCGTAGGCCCTATTCATGGCATCGATCATGGTGCTCTTTTTATTTTCAAGTTCTTCAATCTTTTCTAAGAAGAGCCAAGGCCTATTATCCTCATCTTCTTCGGTGAGCACTACTGCATAGTTTTTCTTTTCAAAACTGTTGGCATTTAAAATCTGATCGCCTCTTGATGCTTTTTTAGAAAGTGGAATTAAGAGGCTTGGCTTTTTGAGTGCAAGCAATTCAAAGATGATATTTGCACCTGCTCTACTTATCACAAAATCAGATGCAGCAAAGATGTCTGGAAGTTCATCAGATATTATCTCAAATTCTCTATAGCCATCTTTTAATATATCCCTAAGACTCTCATCAGTTTGTACGGGTAAGTTTTGCGAGCCCTTGCCTACACCACATTGATGCACTATATTATATTTATAAAGAAGCTTATTAAGATTTTTTCTAATTAATTCATTAATATATGTTGAGCCAAGGCTACCACCTGTTACAAAGATTATAGGCTTTTCGCTTTTAAAGTTCAAAAAATCAAGAGCTTTCTTTTTGTCACCGTTTAATAATTCTTGCCTTATAGGGCTTCCAGTGTGGACACCTTTTTTACCAAAAGATTTTGCTGCTTCTTCAAAATTACAACAGATAACTTTAGACACAGGAGCTGCAATTTTATTGGCGAGACCAGGAGTTATGTCAGCTTCGTGAGATATAATAGGAATATGAAGTCTTGATCCAGCTATAACTATAGGTACAGCAACGAAGCCACCCTTAGAAAAAATTATATCTACTTTTTGTTTCTTTAATATCTCGCGTGCTTCTTTTATGCCTTTCAACACATTGAATGGCATAGTAAAGTTTTTTATGTCAAAATATCTTCTGAGCTTATCTGATGTGACACCAAAAAATGGTATGCCAATTTTTGACATAATTCTTTCTTCCATGCCACCCTTACTTCCGATGTAGATAATCTCATATCCGCGATTTTTAAGCTCTGGTATAAGGGCTACATTTGGAGTGATATGGCCAGCAGTGCCGCCACCAACTAAAGCGATTCTTTTATACTTGCTCATCTTTTCTTTGTCAGTGATATCCTTTACATATTTCACAATAATAATAATCCATCTTATAATCATGAGCCTTGGACTTTGCTTCATTTTCTAACTTATATCGTTTTTTTCTAGCACAACTTCTGTAACCTATGTATCCTAATTTATCAATATCGTTTCTTTTCATATTGTTATAATATTATAGCACTTTTATATATATTTTGAAACTATTCAATAATTATGCTATAATAATTATATCTTTTGTATATAACAATATAAGGGAACCTCTAAGAAGGAGTGCACGAGCGAAGCGACAAAGTGCCCTTGGGGTGCGCACGAGCGAAGCGATAAAGTGCTCTTGGAGTACATGACGAATTAGAGGTTCTAACTGGGAACGCACTCGAAAAACGAAGTTTTTGAGGTTCTCATAATCATATATTTCTAATATGAAAGGAGAAAAATTATGTCAGTAGCACTAATTGTAGTAATAGTCGTTATAGTATTAATCATTGGGTGGTTTATAAGCGTCCAAAGGATGCTTGTATCTCTTGATGAGAATGTTAACAATGCGATGAGCCAGATAGGAGTTCAGCTTTCATCAAGATTTGATGCTCTTGCAGGTCTTCTTGATCTTGTAAAGGGTTACAATGAGCATGAGTATAAAGCTTTATCAGATGTAATCAAGATGAGAACATCTATAGGCGGAAAGAGTAAGGCTTCAGATGTAGAAGCACAAGAAAATATGATCACAGAGACTTTAGGGAAAATCATGGCAGTGGCTGAAGCATATCCGGATTTAAAGTCTAATACCAATTATCAAAACATGATGAATTCTTTAAATGATTATGAGTCTAAGGTTCGTCAAAGTAGGCTAGTATATAACGACACTGTAACAAAACTCAATAGGACAATCAGGATGTTCCCTTATTCTATCGTAGCACCTATGTGTGGAGTCGGTGCTCGCGACTACTTAAAAACTGATGAATCAAAATCAGCAATGCCTTCAATGAAGTAACATAGAGGCTAGTGCATATTCGTATGGGCGAGTTATACGAGCCCTTGAAAAAAGGTATGAATAGTATGGTTTATAAAAAGAGTAAATATTGTTTTATACTTGTGTTAGTATTTTCTATTTTCCTTATCACTAACACTTTTGCCAAAAACATCGTCCACCAGATAAGTAAAGACATACTTCTTAAAGACAACGGTTCTGCGACTATCACTGAGCAGTGGACAGGAACCTTTGATGAAGGGACAGAAGTTTATATACCTATTGACGACAAGTCTATAAGGGTAAGTAATTTTGATGTGTCTAAAGATGGAATAGACTACAAGGAAGCATTAAAATGGGATGTGAATGATTCGTTTGAGAATAAGGCATATCGCTATGGCATCAATAGGACGGATACTGGCATAGAACTTTGCTTTGGTATATCAGAGTATGGAGACAATACCTATGCATTTAGCTATGATATCGACCCTGTCGTTAAGGCTTATGATGACTATGATGGATTCAACTTTCAGTTTATCAATGATAGCATGTCTACCTTCCCTACATCTATAAATATAATTATTCACCATGCTGACGAGGAAAAAGTATTTAATACCGACAATACAAGAATATGGGCTTTTGGCTTTGAAGGAAATGCTCATATCTATGAAAAATATGCTCAAGTATACTCATCGATCCCTCTTATAGGTTCTAATTATGCTAACGTTATGATGAGATTTAACAAAGGGCTTTTCACACCAAATATCAAAGTGGATGGAAGTTTTGTAAGTCTTATAGAGGAAAGAGCACTTGAAGAGAGTACCTATAAAGCAGCACTTAATGATGAGTGGGAAGCTGAGAGAAAAAGGCAGGAGACACTGAACAAGATCTTTTATGCAATCTTCGTAGCTATATTTGCTTCTTCAATCATAATTCCTATATTTTCATCATTTAGAAGAAGGAGAACTCTTAAAGGCTTCTATAAAGAGGTTAATTATTTTAGGGATATACCTAATGGTGGTAATATCGCTAAAACTCATGCGCTCAATAAAGATTTTAATATATGGAAGAAGAAAGAAAGTAACTTCCTAGCTGCACTTATAGTGAAGATGATTAACGATAAGAACCTCATCCCTGTGCAGGAGACAAGTTATGGATTATTTGGAAAAGAAAAAATTGATACTAATTTGAAAGTTGGAGATGAGCCTACCGATCCTATCACAAAAGATCTTTATGACATAATAGTAGCTGCAGCAGGAAGTGATGGTATACTTCAAGAAAAAGAGTTAAAAGCATATGCGAAAAAAGACCCAAGAGCTCTTGTGAGTTTTGTGGATTCTATAGATAGCAAGGGTCATACAGCTCTTAACAAAGATAATTGTTATAATAAAATCTATGGCAGAAGGTTAAAGGACCTTACAGAAAAAGGTCAAGAAGAACTTGCTGAAGTATATGGTCTTCGCAAGTTTTTGAATGAGTTTACACTTATTAATGAGCGAGGAATCAAAGATACAGTTATATGGGAGAACCTACTTATATATGCTACACTTTTTGGAATAGCAGATCAGGTTTTGAAAGAATTGAAAAAGGTTTATCCAGATCAGATCGCGAAAATTGATGATTATACAAAAGTTGTATATATATCTACTACGTATTATGATACATTATATATGAGTAGTGCGAGAGCTCGTAACGCCATCAATGCAGCTAGTATCGCTCGTATGGCTGCAAGTGGCCTAGGCGGTGCTACATCGATTGGCGGTGGCGGAGGCTTCTCAGGCGGCGGCCACGGCGGTGGCACTCGATAATCGTAAGGGCGAGTTTTACGAGCCTCAAAAAAAACGGCCTAATGGCCGTTTTTTTATTTTGTAAGTCTTAAAGTTTCTCTCGCTATCATAAGTTCTTCGTTAGTAGGAATCATGAAGAGTTTTACTTTTGAATCATCGGTCGATATGAGAGTTGCTTTGTCGCGGACATTGTTTCTTTCTTTATCAAGTTTTATACCAAGGAATTCTAAGTAGGCGCAGACATCTTCCCTAAGCTCTTTTTGATTTTCGCCCATACCAGCAGTAAATGTTATAGCATCAAGACCGCCGAGTGCAACCATGTAAGAACCGATGTATTTTGCAATGCGATATTTCATGACATCAAGAGCTCTCTTTGCATCTTTATCGCCAGCTTCCATCTTAGCCTTTAGATCCCTATAGTCAGAAGAGATGCCACTCATACCAAGAAGACCTGATTTTTTATTTAACATATTTAGAACTTCATCTATAGATTTATTTTCTTTGTTGCATATGTATTGAACTATTGCTGGGTCTATATCACCAGAGCGAGTTCCCATGACAAGTCCTTCAAGCGGTGTAAGCCCCATTGATGTGTCGACACATCTCCCGCCGATTGATGCTGAGATAGAAGCGCCATTCCCAAGGTGGCATACTATAACTTTAGCATCATCTTTAAGTTTTCCAAATTTTATAGTCTCTCTTGATACATACATGTGACTTGTGCCATGGAAGCCATAACGACGAATGCTATATTTATCATAATATTCATGAGGTATAGCATAGGTATATGCTTTTTCGGGAAGACTCATACCGAAGGTTGTGTCAAATACTGCTACATTAACCTTCCCTGGTGCGTTTTTCTCACAAGCTTCTATGCCCATGAGATTAGCAGGATTATGAAGAGGACCAAGGTCAAAACATTCTCTTATGACATCCTTAACTTTCTCGTTTACAATTACTGATTCTGTAAGTTTTATGCCACCATGGAGAACCCTGTGCCCTATAGCTGATATCTCATCAAGCGATTTTATAACTCCAACTTTCTCATCTGTGAGAGCGTTGAACATGATGTTTGCAGCTTCAATGTGGTCCTTTATTGGCTTTTCAAGTACATAGTTTTCACGACCAGAAACCTTCTGAACGAGGTTAGAGCCTTCTATACCGATTCTTTCGATAGTCCCTTTTGCGATAAGTGATTCATTATCCATATTGATAAGTTGATATTTTAGTGATGATGAACCACAGTTTAATACTAATATATGCATACAGCCCCCTTTTGTTGCGCTCGCATAGTTCGCGCTTACGGTTTGGGCGAGTTCCCGCTTATCGTATGGGCGAGCTATGCGAGCCCTTTATTTTATTATTTTTGCTTCTTTAGCACCTACGCAGGCATTAGACTCATCTGTGTCTATATGCATTGCAAGTGAAAATGAATTACTAACTCTTATGACAACATCGTCAAATATAAGTTTTCTTTCAGGTGAATCAACTTCAACTTTAACAATCTCACCATTTGTTACATTATATTCTTTGGCATCTGCTTCGGTCATATGTATATGTCTCTTTGCACATATCACTGCCTTATCAAGTTTAACTTCGCCTTTAGGTCCTTTTAAAGTTACAGGACCAGCATCATGTAGATCGCCTGACTCGCGGACAGGAGCTGTGAGCCCTAAAGCTCTTGCATCAGTTAGAGAAGCTTCAACTTGAGTCGCTTTTCTCTCTGGTCCAAGTATAGAGAACATAGCACTGCTTCTGTTACCTATTACTTCTACTTTTTCATTACTTACAAATTGTCCTGGTTGAGAAAGGTCATTTCTTTTTGTGAGTTGATAGCCCTCTCCATAGAGTATATCAAGATCTTTTCTTGTGACATGCACATGTCTTGCACTTGTTTCTACAATTATCATATTTATCTCCTCATTTTATGACGTTCGCTAAGCTTTCGCCTACGATATGGGCAAACCTTGAGAGTCCGTATATATTATATGATAGAATGTAACTTTTTGCAATTAAAAACCAGAGCTTGTTGCTCTGGCTTTTTGGAGGATTATATTTATCTAATCGATCAATGCGTCAATTTGCTGCCATAGACCTATAGTGCTTTCTATCTCTGCAAGTTGACTTTGCTTACTTTTTAAAGTGTTATTTAGTTTGTCAAGTGCCTTATAGTATTCTTCATTTTTGGTTAAAGTGCTTATAGAACCATCAGCTGCGACTACTTTCTCCTTGGTGGTTTTTTGTGGCAGTTGCTTGATGAGATCTTTCACCTTGGCTCTATCTTCATCTGATAAAGCGTCTAAGTCGTCACCTTGTGAAAACTTAGCGATCTTCTCGTTGACTGAATCTTTATAGTCTGTATAGTTTTTTATCTGGTTATTAACCACATTGATGTTGCGACGGATTACTTTAGATGCCTCATCATAAGTTGTTTTGTCTATACTCTTATCTGGTGAATTAAGAACCTGCTCAGGTAGATCAAGATCTAGAGTAAGCTCTTGAGTTTCTTGAATATCTTTAGGCTCTTGAGTTTCTTGAATAACTTTAGGTTCTTGAGTTTCTCGAATGTCCTTAGCCTCAGTCATCCTTTGATTTTCCATTGGTCCTGGATTCTCTTTAACCTTTGGTGCTGCAAAAACTTCTGTGCCATAGAGAAGAATTAGAACCGTAATAGTTATTAAATTTTTTATACGATGTTTTATCATATTATTTTCTTTATGTCGTAAGAATTAATCTTACGACATGTGTTGAGTTATTTGTAAGGTTTTTCCTTACACTCATAATATATCATAAGCTTAGAGTAATGTATGTGGTAGATTTGTGGTAAAAATATACTAGAAAAGTCGCTATTTATGCCATATTGAAGATTAAAGAAACCTTAGTTTTGTTGACATTCCTTCTTAATAAATGTTATACTTAGCACGAAAGAAGGAGCTAAATATGTTTGAAAAAGTAAATCCAAGCCATCCTGATAAGATAGCCGATAGGATTGGTGGGGCGGTTGTAGACCTTGGCTATAAAAAGCAGAAAAATCCTAAAATTGCGGGGGAGTGTCTTATAGGTCATGGGAATTGCCACATAATTCTTGAGACATCTGTGTTATATGAAGAAAATGAGATAGATACCATTGTAAAAAGGATTGCTGGGGATGATGTAAAACTTGATTTAAAGATCTGCCCACAGGATGTCCATCTGGCAAAAAATCAGTCAGAAGATATACGGTGTGGCGATAATGGTATATTTAAAGCATGCAAGGTGAGCAAAGAAGAGATATTTCTTACTCAAATTGTAACAAAGCTTTATAATGAAAATCCTACCGACGGGAAATACATTTATGACGAGATGACAGATACCTTTATAGCATGTCAAAGTAACATTGCTACGAATATCTTAAAAGAGAAGTTATCAACTTATAATATTAAAAATATTATAGCCAACCCTCTCGGTGACTGGACCGGGGGAATCAATGTCGATACTGGAGCAACCAATAGGAAACTTGGTTCAGATATGGGAAGAGCAGTAACTGGTGGTGGATTACATTTTAAAGATATAAGTAAAGCAGATGTATCAATCAATGTATATCTCCATATGCTAGCTGAGAGAGATGATATAAAAGAAGTATCATGCAAATGTGCCATAGGCGATAAGTTTGTATATATCAATGGCGAAGAGCTTTCGTATAAGAAAGTAACAGATGAAGCATATAATTATATCATGGATAGAATTGGAGGATTTGAAAAACTTGCAGAATGGGGACTCATTAGAGCATGAGAAGAAGACAGCGTTTTAATTTTATAGATGTAGCCAAAGCCTTTGCTTCCTATTTTATAGTGATGGTTCATACTATCACACCCAATAACCTTCTGGGATTTAAACTTACTCAGATAGGGGCGATGGCTTTATTCTTCTTTGCAAGCGGCTTTTTATTCAAAGAGTCATATACAGATATTCCTTTCAAAGAATTTCTGAAAAAGATTGTACGGAAATGTCTCATACCATATTTTATCGGTGCAGCAGTAGGGATTGTTGTAACTAGGCTTTTTCCCTATTGGTATGGACAATATTCGTTTAAGGATATCTTAGAACATATATTTATACTAGGTGGGCCTATAGCATTTGGCGCTACTTGGTATCTTATGTCTATCTTTTTCATAGAGATAGTCTTTTACTTATTTATAAAATCAATTAAGTCTTTTAAACCACAGTATAAAGTCTTTTATCTTATGATTTTCATAATATTCTTTTTCCTTATTGCAAAACTATGTGTTAGATATTATTCAAGGCCTATTTTCATTAAAATTCCACTAAAAATTGATTCGGCATTTACAGGCATCATATATTTTGCTCTCGGTTATCTTTTTAAAGAGTTAAAGTTTTATAAATTGTTAGATAGTAAAATGCTATGCGTGCTTATCTTTTTAATTACAAAGCCTTTGTCGCTTTTCCTTGAACATAGGTACCTCGGTTATACCAATATCTGTGATTGTATATATGATAATTATAATATGTATTTTTTCATACAGTTGCTTGGCATAGCATCATTTGTGAGTCTTGGGGCGATATTTGCTGATGTGAAGATATTACAGAATCTTGGTGCCAATAACCTTCTTATATATCTACTCCATACCTATGTGCTTTGGTTCTTGCAGGAAGTGTATGGTAGAATTGTAGGCGAGGTAAAATTTGTATTCTATAATCCAATTGAGATAATATGTTTAACGACTATTACATATGTCATTACAGCATTTATAGCATATCATGCTGACAGATTGTATAGGAAATGGAGACCATTATGGTTGAAAAAAATGAAGCAAAATTAATTTACGTATGTGATGATGATAAGAATATCTCAGAGCTTATTAAGATGTATCTTGAAAATGATGGCTTTGAGGTGAAGACATTTGACACGGGAGAGAAGCTTTTAAGTGCAGTGAGAACTAAATTGCCTAATCTAATAACTCTTGACATCATGCTTCCTGGTATCAATGGTTTTGATGCACTTGAAAAAATTCGAGATAAGAATGATGTGCCAGTAATCCTAGTATCAGCGAAAGATAATGAGGTTGATAAGGTACGTGGTTTTAATGAAGGAAGTGATGACTACATAGTTAAGCCATTCATGCCACTTGAACTTGTAGCTCGTGTGAAAAATGTCCTAAGGAGATTTGAAAAGGCGGGCACTAAGGTAGAGAGGAAAGTGCCGGAGGCTTTAGATTTTTCAAATGTTCATATAGAGACAAGTACGATGCAAGTTTTTATCAATAAGAAACCTGTGTCATTTACCAACATAGAGTATAAGTTTTTAGTTTATATGTTTGAAAGACAGAAGGAAGCAGTGACTAAGAAAGATATCCTTGCTGATGTGTGGGGATATGAAGAAGACGACAATAGAGTTATAGATGATCTTCTTAAGAGGCTTAGAAAGAAGCTTGATGAGAATAAAGCAAAACTATCTATAGAAACTATCTGGGGTGTAGGATATAGACTTTCTGATGGGGCAAAGAAGAACTAGAAAAATATTTGATAAATTATTTATTCCGATAGCGCTGATACTTATAGTATTTGTCATAGTTTCATATGCATCTAATTATCTATCTATAGATAGATTTGTTAAAAGTGAAGCGACTGAAGATATAACTGAGGCATTTGACGATATAAAGGGTCAATTAAATGAATTTAGAAGATCGGGAGAGACCGAGTTTAAATTGCAAGTCTCAAGCCCGCTTATCAATCGTGGCAACGACGCTAAAGTCTATGTGTATGATGAGAATTACGATGATGTAGCTGTATTTGACAATTCTGTATATATCAATAGAGAGATGACGAGTTTCTTGTCGGACCTACTTATGAATTATGAGCTTGAAGAAAATGTCCTTACCACTATCAATTTTAATGGTAGAGAATACCTTGCCAATACTTACATCGCAAGCGACTCGCTTCAGATAGAAGAGAAGTATTTTGTAGTTATACAAGACCTGACTGAGAAGAAGGCATTCATCAGAGAGAGCCTTAGAAGTGTCATAGTGCTCCAAATCCTCATCTTAATTGCAGCAGTTCTTGTTGTGTATAAGATGGCAAGAGACTTAGCAAAACCTATTATCAATCTTGCAGATGAATCAAAAAGCTATGTTGTCGGTAAGGGTGTCACAATAGATAGTGAGAATATAGACATAGATGAAGTAGAGACACTTAGAAATAATCTATATGAGATGCAGCAGAACATTGATAAAGAGAGTAAAAGGAAAAATACTGTCTATGAAAATGTTGCACATGACTTGCGAACTCCTCTTGTGTCTATACTTGGCTATGCAGATGGATTAAAATCTGGCATCATCAAAGATAAGAATAAAGCCTGTGATATCATTATAAGGACAGGCAATGAACTAAAAGAGATGATAGAAAATATTTTGATGCTTAGCCGTTTTGATAATGATACATATAAATCAACATATGAAAATGTAGATGTATATGACTTCATCACAGAGCAAGTAGAACTTATGAAGGTTATAGATAGTGAGAAAAAACTATCTTTTAAATCTGAATGCGATAATACAGTTATCTACACTGATAGAAAATTGCTTACTCGTATCATACAGAACATATTAAGTAATGCCATAAAGTATGCAAAGACTAAAGTTGAAATCATTTTGAAAAAGGGCGAGCCCGTTCTTAATATTGTCATTGCCGACGACGGCGAGGGCATAAGTGATAAGGATCTAAATAATATCTTCACTCGCTACTATAAAGGCGATAATGGCCACTTTGGCATAGGCCTTGCAGTGGCTAAAAACGCCATATCTATCTTAGGTGGCGATATCAAAGTAGAAAGCGAAAAAGGCAAAGGCACTGCATTTACAATCATTTTTTAATCCCGTTTACCACTAACTTACCACAGTTGTACCTAGTTTTAAAACTATTTTATTTTGATGCCTTGTAGTATTATAAGGGTGTTCGATAGAGATGTTATAAATCTTATTAGATAATGTCTATATCGAACGCATATAGCCCTCCTTTAATTATATAGAAATTGCAAATCCCCCTTTTACAATTTCGAAAAAAGCACTAGCTCCGGCTAGTGTTTTTTTGTTGGTTTTTAATTTTGTTGATAAAACAAAAGATATTATGTATAATTAAGTTATGTTAAAAAAAGCATTAATTTATATAATAGGATTTTTGCTATGCCTAACAGGCACATTTTTTTTGATTTATAAAAATGTGGACATTGACGAATTAAATGAATGCCTTAAGAACTTCAACAAAATTTATTTTGTGATAGGGTTATTTATTGTTCCGCTATTTTCTTTGGTTGAATCTATCAATGTGAAATGTCTACTAAGATTTCTCAATATAAAAAAATCTTTGATCAATTGTTATAAGTATTCTATTATTGGTTTCTTCTTTAGTAACATCACTCCTTCTGCCACTGGAGGCCAGCCTGTCCAGATCTACTATATGGATAAAGATGGGATAGAACCTTCACATAGTGTGTTTGTCTTATGTATCTTGCTATTTTGTTATCAGATTGCAATTGAGGTATATGGGTTACTGGGGCTACTAATCAATTATACTAGTTTAAAACAGATACTTGCTGAAAGAATATCGCTTATATATCTTGCACTTTTTATAAATTTATGCATTATAATCTTTATTGATCTAATGATTTTTAGAATAGAGATAGCTAAAAGCATAGTCCAATTTATAGTTAATGTGACTAAAAAGATTAATGGAAGATTAAGTAAAAGGTTAGAGAGAAGATTAGATAATTTTATCAAAAAATATCAACATTGTTCAGAACTCTTGAAAAATGATAAAGTAATATTAAGTAAAACTTTGATAGGTGTGGGAATACAGTTTTTTATCTGGTTTAGTGTACCTTTTATCGTGTATAAGGGATTTGGCTATCAAGATAACCCTTTATTTAATTTGATTTTCTTGCAAGGACTCCTATATGTATCTTGTGCATTTATTCCTATTCCAGGGGCACTTACTATTGCGGAAGTTTTATTTTTGACTTTTTATAGTTTGATCTTTCCACAAAATATAATAAGTGGAGCAATGCTTATGACAAGGACATTAAACCTGTATATACCGGTCATCATCTATGGTGTATTGACGGCTATAATTTTTCTTAGAGGGACTAAAAGAAAAGCTAACTGAATTAGGGTTAGCAGTAATTGATGAAAATGGAGGCTTGCATGTCAAAATTATTAGTGATAGAAAATGAGAAAATAATAGTAAAAGTCTGCACTTTGGGGGCAACTTTGACTTCATATTATATAAAAGAGTTGGAGACGGATATTGTTTTAGGCTTTGATGATCTAAGTATGTATAAAGAGAAGGCTTGCGCTTCTATGGGTAAGACTGTAGGTCGATGTGCAAATCGAATTGGCAATGGAAAGTATACATTGAATGGTGTAGAGTATAGCCTTTTTGTCAACAATGGACCAAATTCACTTCATGGAGGTAAGGTTAGATTTGGAGATGTAGAGTGGGAGGTGGAAGAGGTAAATGATAAGAGAACTCAATTGTCATATATGAGCAGAGACATGGAATCGGGTTTCCCTGGAAATCTAAAAACAAAAGTTATCTATGAAATAGATGGTTATAATCTTAAAATTACATTTGAAGGGATAAGCGACAAAGACACCATCTTCAATATTACGAATCACTCTTACTTTAATCTTGATAAAAATAAAAGCGACATTCTCGGACATGAGCTTTATATACCTGCGAAGAGAGTTAATCTAAATGATGAAAGTGGCATGGCGATGGAGAAGACAATAGATGTAAATGGCACTGCATTTGACTTTCTAAAATATAGAAAGATAGGTGATAAGGTTGATGTGAGTGGCGTGCCTCTTAATGACTACTGCAAAAAAATTATTGATAACAGTATTGACACAAATGAAGATAAGAAAGTTGATAATCTTGATATTAATTATACATACGAAACTATGGATGAAAAAGAACTATGCTCACTGAAAAATGATGTGATAGAGTTAAGGGTCATAAGCGATCTACCTGGTGTACAAATATATACAGGCAAATCTTTAAATGTTGACGGAAGAAATGGACACTTTGGAACTTATGCAGGTGTTGCCATAGAACCGCAGTTTTGCCCGAATGCAATCAATTATAATGATTTTCTAAAGCCGATAATTAAAAAGGATGAGAGGGTTAGTCATTATATAAATTATAATATTATGCTAGTTCCTAAAGGAGGGAGCCTTAAAGGAATAACTGAAAAGCTTGCTTTTCAAGCTATGACGACAAGGCTCCCTAGGGGATGAAAAGATAGTTACTATATTTTTTATATACAGTACCTTCTAAAGATGTTGTATAGTAACGTGATACAATTCCCGGATAGAAGATACAGAAAAGTTGGACCTGGATAAAGGTCCAATTTTTATGCGAAAACGCCGATTTTATGCATAGACCTGGAAAAGTAAAGAAAAAGTAT
>DGGU01000063.1:1216-2760 GCA_002392345.1 Lachnospiraceae bacterium UBA3866 | reverse complement strand
TCTTATGCTGTTTTCATGGTACAAAACCCTATTTTTAAGCATAAAAATAGAGCCTTATAATAATATCATATAGAGGCTCGGTTGTCAATAGATTATTGTAAAAAATGCTTGATAGTTTGCCAAATCAACAACTATAATATACAAGGAACTCCCATTTTAGCAACATAAAATGAGAGGCATCCCTGCCTCTCACTACTTAAGATACAATGTGTATTATTTACGTTTTAAGTATTTACGAACGTCGAATGCAACAGCTATGATTATGACTGCACCTTGAACGATCTGTTGCCAGTCTGAGTTGATACCAAGGTATTGCATAGATGTCTTTAAGAGCTCAAATACAAGTACACCAAGAAGGATGCCTGACACTTTACCAACACCACCACCAGTAGATACGCCACCGATAGTACAAGCAGCTATAGCTTCAAGTTCATAGCCTTGTCCAAGGTTAACTGATGCTCCACCTGATTTTGCTGCTAGTAAGAATCCAGCAAGTCCATACATACAACCAGCAAGTGCATAGATTCTAATTATAGAACTCTTAACATTAACGCCTGATACTTCAGCTGCGTTCTCATTACCACCGATTGCATACATGTATTTACCATAACGGGTCTTATTGTACAAGAACCAGAATACAAGTCCACCAACAATTGCGAAAAGGAACAGCCACTTAAAGTTAAATGTTCCAAATTGGAAAAGTGGAGCTGTAGCTATACTTGTATAGTCTGAACGAAGACCACCGATAGGTTTTGCATTAGAATAAACTCTTGCGATACCATAGATAACTGTCTGCATACCTAGAGTTGCAAGGAATGGTGGTACTTTTAAGTTAGCTATAATTAGACCATCAGCAAGGCCAAAGCACATAGAAAGGAAAACTACAAAAAGTGCTATGCCAAGCACATACCACCAAGTCTCTGGTGCTGCAAAATTTGCACCAAAGAATTTATCGCCATAATCATTTCTCTGAAGCAACGTACAGGCTACGACGCCTGCAAGACCAACAGCACGACCTGCTGAAAGGTCTGTACCTCTAATTATAAGACAACCGCTGACACCAAGAGCTATTATAAATCTTGGAGTTAGGTTAGAAACTGTATTGATTAAATTGGCAAATGAGAAAAAGTTTTTTTGTGTAAATCCAACAAAAAGCACTAACACAACAAGTAGAAGTGCTATAATGTTATCTTTAACTACATGTATCCATTGTCTCTTTGCGACGAAAGAAGGATTCATTGGCGATTGTTCTGCCATCAACTTTTTTCCTTCTTTTTCTGTCATTGTATTATTATTAGCCATATAGTCCTCCCATTACATGAATTTTGTAGCAAGTTCCATAACTTTTTCTTGAGTGGCCTCTTTGCCATCAAGAATTCCAGTAAGTCTTCCTTCACACATAACCATAACTCTATCAGACATACCGAGAAGTTCTGGCATCTCACTGCTTATCATAATTATAGATTTACCTTGTTTTGCAAGATCAGCAATTATACAATATATCTCATACTTCGCACCTACATCGATACCACGAGTTGGCTCAT
>DGGU01000063.1:0-1125 GCA_002392345.1 Lachnospiraceae bacterium UBA3866 | reverse complement strand
CAATGATAACCTTCTGCTGATTACCTCCAGACAAATATTGTATAGGAGTCTCATTGTTTGGAGTTTTTATATTCATCTTCTTTATGTTTTCATCAACAACAACTTTTAATTTTCTATTATTTAAAACTAAACCATAATCAAGGTATTTGTCGAGTGATGCTATACCAACGTTATCAGATACAGAGAGCACTCCGAAAATTCCTGTAGCTCTTCTATCTTCTGTAAGAAGTGCTATACCTTTAGTTATGGCATCACGAGGACGATTGACCACTAGTTCTACACCGTTAAACTCAAGAGATCCTACTTCTTTTTCTCTTATACCGAAGATTCCCTCCATAAGTTCGGTTCTCTGAGCACCAACAAGCCCTCCGATTCCAAGTATCTCTCCTTTTCGTAGTTCAAAAGATACATCCTGGAAACTCTTCTTATTTGTCGAAGTATAATGAGATACTTTAAACACTACTTCTCCTGGGACATTTTCACGTTTAGGGAAACGGTTAGTAAGCTCACGGCCAACCATGTGCTTAATTATAAGGTCAGTAGTGAGTTCAGATGCTTTCCAAGTGCCTACATAAGTACCATCTCTCATGATAGTTACATCATCAGAAATCTTAAGTATCTCTTCCATCTTATGAGATATGTATACGAAAGCAACGCCATTTTTTCTAAGTTTATTGATTATGCCAAAAAGTAGCTCAACTTCATTTTCTGTAAGCGATGAAGTAGGCTCGTCTAGGATTATAAGCTTTGCATTGGCAGATACTGCTTTAGCAATCTCAACAGACTGCATCTGAGAAACTGACAAGTCACCAAGACGTGTAGTGGAATCAAAAGGAAGACCAACTTCTTTAAGATATTTATTAGCCTCCTCATGCATCTTCTTATGATCAACTATCTTAAATGGGCCAAAGCCCTTTAATGGATATCTCCCACAGAAGATATTTTCAGCAATATCTCTATCTGGTATAGGCTGAAGTTCTTGGTGAACCATAGCTATACCTTTATCAAGTGCATCACGAGCATTCTTAATATCAACATGCTCATCATTAAGTATAACTTCTCCAGAATCTCTTGTATAGATTCCAAATAGACACTTCATGAGCGTTGATTTTCCTGCACCATTTT
>DGGU01000031.1:88449-98511 GCA_002392345.1 Lachnospiraceae bacterium UBA3866 | reverse complement strand
CCATAAAATGCAACTTTATTAAAGAAATCGCTTTTAGATAGTATGTAAAGCGTTAATTCTTGAATTATTTCTTTTATGCGATATTGCTTTAAGTGTAGTGGTATTGTGTTGTCATTTTCAATCATTGAATTAATTATACTATTCATTTTTTAACCTCATCAAATATTGTAAAAATAAGTTTATATTTTTATCTCTATATTTGTATGTTATTTTGTTCATTGAATCAATATTTAATTGCAGAATGGCATCTTTGCTAATGCGTAAGTCATAGTAAAGTAGTTGTTCAATCTCATGTATATTCTTAACTGGAGAAGTTTTGTATAGCATATCAAGTAATGCTTTTTCTTTGGTTGCTATGAGAAAACCATATTTTTTTGTAGTATTATTTACAACTAAATCACTATAAACCGAAGAAGGTATGTCGTTGTAAATGAAAGTACCAAAATAATTTTTATATAATTTCATTTTTCTTTTATTGAAACTTGCACTTGTGATTGCAGTAACATTTTCAGGAATTAGATTATAGTACGATAATGCAGATTCAAATGATATATATGATGGGCTAACTATATTGTTGGCTAAAAGCAAAGGGTCTGTATCCGTATCAGTTTCATATAGACCTCGTTTTAATCTTATTATAATTCCTTGCTTTTCATCATATGATAGTTTGGATAGGATATTGCTATACTTAGAATATTCAATTTTTAGTTGATTTATTGTCTTTATCATATTTTCTCCAATAAATATAAATTTATCATATTTTTTGTAGAAAATCAACCCCCTATGCACACCCTCTATCTTTTAAAAAAGCATGGAGGTTGTACTGGGGCACGATAGTCGGGTGGACTATCGTGAGCTAACCAAGTTAAAAGAACATCATAGGTACGAGCGCGTAGTAAAGGTTGTAGCAAATAAATGAGTAAAAAGCTTGTAAAAACGGCAAAAAGAGCCTTTGGTCTCGTTTTTGCTTTTTTATTGAGTATAGAGAGTTTCGCGGCGGTGGTTAGTGATAATGACGGGTCGGCGTTTATAACAAAGGCGGAGTTTGATAGTCTTAAGAATGACTTTCAGGCACAAATTGATGATTATAATGTAAACGTAGATAATAAAATAGATACTGCCATAGCATCATATTTGGCTGGTATAAAAGTTCATAAAACCGAACAAAAAAATATGATGCTCTGGGGCGGAAAAAAATTAGGACTAATTGAAAACGAAAATGCCAGACCTTATGTGGAAGGTAATGTTGGTGGAAGGATAGATTTTACACTATACGCTGCTAAAAACGATAGTTCGGGGACGTACGGAGGATCTTGGGCTAGAGGTATAACTACAGCAAATAATAGTGAAACTGCTAATTGTACCCCAACATGGTTTAAGACTTGTTTCCACCGTATGACAGCTAATAGTTCGCCATTTAAATACCTTATTGTTGATGTGAGTAAAACTGGCAGTAATTATTATTTTAATCTAGCGGGCTATGCAAGTGTAAACGAAGAGATTGTTGGGTTGCACCGTACACATAAAGATGCGGATTTAACTCAAAGAGATGCATGGACTATTGGGCTATGCAGCGGTTTTTATTCTCAAAGAAATCCTTTGGAGACTAAAGCAACAAGCTATACAGGTGATTTTGCTCAATTTTGCGAAGCTACAGCTCGTACTAGTGGTTATGGTTCGTATGCAAACCGTGGTACAACTTTTAATGATCACCATAATGAGTATATGTTAACTTGGGAGGATATTACTTTAACTTCTGATCCAACTATACAAAATGATGTTGTCTACATTACCAATGCTGCATCAGGAACTGTATACAATGGTATTCGCACAAGAGATTGGCATGGTATAAATGCTACAAATGGCACCACAGAGACTCACACAAAAGGCGAGCCTCATATGTGGGGTTGGAGTTTTGATACAAGAGGAACAACATTTAACTTTCATATAGATGCGAGACCAAGAAAAGGTAATGATATGTTTAATGACGGTGCTGGCGTTTTTGATAGAGTTATTCAAGAAGATCCAAGTTATTCTGCTGGTTCTCAGGGGCACTATCCAAGTACTATGAGCCATGGAACAGTTTCAGACACTATGGCATATAAGAAATTATTTAAGGCTGATATAGGTGGAGAATTAACATCAAGTAATATTTATTCAAGTGAACTTGCAAATGTAATAAAAAACAAAGTGAAAACTGGCTTAATAACCAGAAGTTTTAACGGTGTGAACCTTGATATTTCTCCTTTATTTCTTGGTTTGCCAATTGTAGAAGTTAAACAAGCTGATATTGTTGAAATAGAACTTGACCTTCTTGATAATTCTGCTGCTTATGACATTGCATTTACAGTTGACGGGTTTAAAAATGAACCAATTAGTACATCTTTATCTACTGACGCCGGATGCAAAGTTGATGGTTTTACAAATCATATTGCACGTTTCCCAACATCAAGAACTAAGAGTAAACAAAAGATTAAAGTTATAATAGAAAAAACAGGTGTACTATTTATGAAGTTTGGTGCTAGTAGTGGTGCTGCCCAGAATATACAATTGCCAACAACTTGTACGGTAACAAGAACCTAATAAAAATAATTTTATAGGGGGACACTTATGTGTCAAAAAACATCAGAAAAATTTAACTTAATGTTGAAACATGAGAATAAGAATAAGACGATAAAAAAGAGTTTGTATCTTATTTTTGTTTTGCTATTTAGCATAAATAGTATAGCCGCAATAGTAGGTGATAATAATGGAGCTGCATTTACTACGAAGGCAGAATTTGAAGAACTAAAGGAAAACTTTGCAAGTCAGCTAGACAACTATAACACTTCTATAGATAAAAAAATTGATGGAGCTATAGCCCAATATTTAGCAGGAATCAAATTACAGACAAAAGAAACTGAAAACTTAATGCTTTGGGGTGGGCGAAAACTAGGGTTGATAGAAAATGAAAAGTCTAGACCATATGTAGAAGGCAATGTTGGCGGAAGACTAGATTTCACACTTTATTCATGCAGTGGTGGTAGATGGTATAGTGGTATAACTACCGCAAATAATAGTAATACTACTGACACAAACCCAGCTTATTTTAAAACTTGTTTCCACCGTATGTCAGCTAGCTCTACTCCATTTAAATATCTTATAGTTGATGTTAATAAAACTGGTAGTGATTATTATTTCAATCTTTTAGGTTATGCAAGTGTTGTTGAAACTATTAATGGTTTGCACCGTACACATAAAAATGCGGATTTAACTCAAAGATCTGCATGGACTGTTGGTTTTTGTAGCGGATTTTATTCTCAACGCGGAGCATTGGAAGATAAGTATACTTCTTATACAGGCAATTTTGCTCAGTTTTGTGAAACCACTGCTCGTACCTCTTCTCGAGGTTCATATGCTGCCCGTGGTACAGCTTTTGATGATCACCATAATGAGTATATGTTAACCTGGAATGATATAACAATCTCTTCTGAGCCATCTATTCAAAATACTTTAGCATATATTACTAATAGTGCAGCTGATACTGCATACGATGGCATTCGCACAAGAGATTGGCATGGTATTAATGCTACAAACGGCACTACTGAGACGCATACGTCTGGTGAAATGCATATGTTTGGCTGGAACCTTGATAGCAGAGGAACAAAATTTAATTTCCACATAGATGCACGATTTGCGGATAATGTACTTTTTAATGATGGAGCTGGTTGTTTTGATAGAATAATACAAGCTGATCCAAGTTATTCTTCTGGTTCTCAGGGGCATTATCCTAATACCATGGCTCATGGAACAGTTTCAGATGATATGGCTTATAAAAATTTATTTAAGGCTGATATAGGTGGAGAATTAACATCAAGTAATATATACTCAAGCGAACTTGCAAGTGCTATAAGTGATAAAGTAAAAACTGGTTTGATTAAAAAGAGTTTTAATGGTGTAGAACAAGATGTCTCTCCATTGTATCTTGGGTTGCCAATTGCAGATGTAAAGCAGGATGATATTGTTGAAATAGAACTTGACCTTCTTGATAATTCTGCTGCTTATAACATTGCATTTACAGTTGACGGGTTTAAAAATGAACCAATTAGTGCATCTTTATCTACTGATGCTGGATGTAAAGTAGATGGTTTTACAAATCATATTGCAAACTTCCCAACATCAAGAACTGAGAGTAAACAAAAAATAAAAGTTGAAATAGAAAAAACAGGTTGCCTTTTTATGAAATATGGTGCTACTGGTGGTACCTCACAGTATATACAGTTGCCTTTAACGTGTACTATAACAAAGAATTAGCAATGAAATAAATCGGGACGGTCCTCATTGTTTTTTTAATAGTGAGCATAAATAATGCGAAAATCGGATTTAAAATCCGATTTTTTTTAATCTCTGCTATACCATCTGATATTTTTTATATAATGCTTACCTTTCTTGAAGTTAACGGATTAAATGTTAGTTTTACAAACGATGAAATAGTAAATATAGGAATGAGGATTGCTTCTTCAAAAATGAGTTATGAAGAATTACTAGATGAAATTAAATCGCATTGTAAAAAAGAGTCTTAAAAATATTGTAACATCCCCTCGACCCCCCCCCTATGGTGACCCCCTATCTTTTCAAAAACCATGGAGGTTGTACTAGGGAGGGCGTCGCTGTTGGCGCACTACGATATATTGTCTATTTAATCATAAAGAATTAGGCTTATACCTTACTCCGAAAACACGTCGCAGAACCCACGTTTTCTATGCAAGCGCTGGATCGTTCTCGCTAAGTATCGGCGTAAACTCGCTGCGCTCAGACAGTACGTCGAATACTAAGCTCAAACTTCGCCATCATTGCAGAAAACGGGAGCCTGCTCCAAGTGTTTTCTTGAGCAAGGCATAAGCCTAATAAATGATTAAATAGTAATGTAGTGGTGAAATAGCTTGTAGGGGCGAGCACTGCGAGCCCGAGCTAAATAGGTCGTAAGATACACATTTATGAGAAAAGGCACAAGAATAGTAAAGAGAGCTTTAGCACTATTTTTAGTTGTGCTTATGAGTATAAATACCTTCGCCGCCGTAGTTGGCGACAACGACGGCGCTGCCTTCATCACTAAGGCGGAGTTTGACTCATTAAAGAATGACTTCCAGAGCCAATTAGATAGATACAACTCATCTATAGATAATAAGATAGATGGTGCGATAGCGAGTTATCTTGCGGGAATTTCAGTACAGAAAAAAGCAGAATTGAAATTACCGTATAATAATAACAATTTTTGGATTTATAGAGATAATGGTGTTAATATGCCTGAAATAAATTCAAGGTTTTTGCTACATAACTTTAATGATGGTACCACTACAAATAAATTTAAACTATTTTTTCGAGGCGATGAACAATTTAAAGTAAATCCAGTCGGTGCACCTCCTCTTTGGATTGCCGAAATACCAGGCGAAGTTTACAATGAAATTTTATATGATGGTTCCTTCAACGATGTTGTTACAATGTCTATAACCGAAACATATAATGCATCTAACTATTGGTCTGTTATGAAGCGTCCAAATGCTGCTGGCCTATATTTGCTCGATACTGGTACAGGATTAAACTTAGAATCTTATCAATATGACCGCACACCTACTAATTATGGAGAATTGTGGTTTTATATGTGTATGTATCATACTGGTGGTGTGAACCAAGATAGTGGAGGCGTGTTCAAATGGACGAATAAACATGATGGAAATGATTATATAGATCAAGCTAATAAGATGAATTTGCTTAAGGACAACATCTCTTCATATGTTGCTAATGTTAGTTTGGGTACTACTACTAAATTTGTTCCTCTCGCTGTTAATTCATCAGATAAATTATGGTGTATACAATATAATTCATCATTCCCTACACTATATCGCTGGAACAAAACTGGGATTTGGCGGCTCTGTCTCCAAGATATAGAAACATCTGGAACTCATTATTTTTATTCTGCATATGGAGATAACAATGTTTCAGATGGAACTTCGTATGGACAAATTTATATGGGTTCAGGAACTAAATGGTTTTATGGTAAAAATAACATGTACACTTCTGTACAATATAGAAACACGAGTTCAGGCACATATACTTCCTGGTTTACACCAACTACCAAACAAGTAATTATTGCACCACATTCTGGAATTATAACTGCTTCAAACTTGATACAAAGAATAAAGACTGTAGATAATCATGGCATAAGTTCTCATGCTGGGATACTATTGACAAATAAATCAGAAGGAGTACAAATAGATTTTAAATTAACTTTGCAAGCAAAAGGAATATATACTTATGGATTAGGAGATGTGGATCAGTCATATAGAGTAGCCGCATCAACAGAACCATTTGGTGACGAACTTGTTAATTCTAAATATTTAAAAATCAATGGTTCAACTACAGATATTGTAGATTTATCATCAAATGGAACTCATTCTATAAAAATAGAAAACATTGAAAAAGGAGATGAAGTTTATTTTAAGATTGTGCCTGATACTAATAGAGATGTTCAAGTAGAAATATCTGATTGCTATATTACTATAGAATAATATTAAGAACTGATATTATTTCTTCCTATCTTTTTTATTTAACATATTTAAGATATCGACAATATTAGCTTCATTAATGGCATTGTCATATTTTTTGTTAAATTCTACAAGTTGTTGCCTTGAATTAATTTCTTCATTAATGGTATCTGAATATAATTTGTCTAACTTTTTTGATGACAATATTTTCTTTAATGTTACTATTAGTTTTTCATCTATATCTTTCCAGCTTCCGTATAAGTCCTTCACAGCCTTATCTATTCTCTCAAAAGTAATAATATTATTATTTTTGTTTGAGTAGCTAATAATTCCCACAATGTCTGATATATCATTTTTATATATTCTACCGCTCATTAATTTCATTGCAACTAGATACTCATCTTTAATTGTTCTAACTTCAATAATGTCTTTATAAGATTTATAAAAAGTTGAGAATTCGGCAATCTTATCACTATAAGATTTTGTTTCTTTGAAATCATCATTTATCCAATTTGGATTCAAATTAAATTTTATAGATACTTTTTTAATTGCATCATTAATATCTGATGATGGTAAATAGTATGCATCTATATCGTTAGTTACATCACGAAAGTTGTAATTTACAAGAATAGAAGCTCCACCTACTAAAATGAATTCGAAATTATATCCATGAGATTTTCTCTTATAGATTTTTGCTAATTCGTTAAAGTAATTGTCTAATTTAATTTTATCTATTTTAGAAAACATTATTTATGTTTGTTTCAACTATATTATATTTAAGAAATTCTGGAATTGCATTTTTTAATATACTCTTTTTATACTGGGTTTTACCATTAAATTTTGTTAATAAGTTTATATCTCTTGGAAAAATTTTGTTTTTTAGCTTTTTAGATCTTAGATAATTGTAATCTTTTGCAAGAGGAATATTATTAATTTTGGATACATAATCTAAAATAGCAAGTGAGTATAATGTTTCTTCATTCCATGTTTTTCTATAGTAATTAGTAATTATATCATTCTGTAAGACATATTTGATAAAATTGATGTCCCCCAATGTTTTATACTTATGGCATATTTCACTTTTGAATTCCTCAAATGGCATACGATATTCAAGCTCGTTGGCAATTAGTTTGCTGATAGAGATATTTAAGGTTGATGCTAACTTGTTGATTGTTTTTAGAGTACAGTTTTCAAATTTGCTTTTGTTATTTACAAGTTCAAGTAATGTGGTATAAGGGATACCAGATAATTTGCTACATCTATATGTGGATAAATTTCTTTTTTTTAATTCGTCTTTTATCATATAAATATTATAACGGAAAAGCGTTATAAAATCAACCCCCTTAAAAATCGATTTTGACCCCCTACCTTTTCAAAAAGCATGGAGGTTGTACTGGGGAGTATTTATAGAAAGCAGGCTTATGCCTCACTTTGTAAATACTAATTATGCGATATAAGCAAGCCAAGAGCTGTTTTTCGAGCTTGGTCCTCGGAAGCAGAACAACTAATACCCTAGTATTTTGCTAAAAGCAGCTGCAAAAAAGCTCAACGGACGAGCTCGCATTGTAGGGTGAGCGCCCGAGCGCAGCGACAAAGTGCCCTTGGGGTGCATTGCGAGCCCTTAAATATGCTCGCTCTCTTATCCGGTGAATTTTTTGCTCCTAACACAAAATCCTAGGATATAAGATGTTCTAAGCTTCCTGCGGAACCTCTTAAAACAGCTCTGGCTTGCAGAATACAAAAATAGGTCGTAAGTAATGAATTATGAAAAAGAGCACAAGAATAGTAAAGAGATTACTAGCACTATTTTTAATTGTGCTTATGAATATAAATACCTTTGCCGCGGTAGTCGGCGACAACGACGGCGCTGCCTTCATCACAAAGGCGGAGTTTGATAGTCTTAAAAATGACTTCCAGAACCAGCTTGATAGATACAATTCATCTATAGACAATAAGGTTGATGGGGCGATCGCATCTTATCTTGCGGGAATAAGTATAGCCAAAACAAAAAATATTGATTTGGATAGTACAAACAACTGGTCATTTCCAGTTTGGATTAATGACGGAAGCAATAAATGGAATGATTATACAAGTACTTTTTACGAGGTCTCCAACCCCGAAATTCATACTTATCAAACTAAATTGTGGTATGATGGTACTCAAGGTGATAAGACTGGATGGATAAAAACGGATGGTCAATGGGATAAGACTTTTTCGGTTACAAAATCAACGAATGCTGTTTCAAGAGAGGGATGGTCTTGGATGACAAATAATATTCCCGGACAGGCTGGATTGCTCTCTGAAGTAGTAAAAACGAGTGATCGCCGTGTTCTTGGGAGCGAAAATTTAAATGTATTTGAGTTAAAATCCATTGGCCACGGTTATAAATTAATCTATTGGATTTCTGACACCCCGCTAACAGAGAGCTACAATGGTGGGGCGTACAACAACCCAGGAAATTTCGAATATGGCTCAATTCTTGGGAAAGGCGAAGATAACGCGAATAAGTATACAACCACACCAGAAGAGATAAAACCAGATCAAATACGAGCGGTGCTGGTCGCTGGTTGGGGCAGGAACGGAACCAACAACACATTGCCTACTGGAAATAATAGAACAACCAAATATCTTACCGATAATAACGTTAGAAGTTGGGCGAATAGTGGTGGCGGAGGTCGATATTATTTGAAAATAGAACAAATGTGTGTATCTGCAAATGATGTCTGGACTGACTATAAGCGAAATTGGTGTTACATCAACAATGCAAATATGGCAGCTGAAACAGCTAATGAATTTTGCTATACGCCTTATCTGCCTACTACTACAACAATATATAGATATTTATCAATTCAAAATACTGGTTGGAACTATTCACATAGTCATACCACAACTGGTAATTATACTGCAGGTGCATTTGCTTCTTATGCACCTACTGTTGTCCCTTATTTTAATGCTAATCGAAACACAGACTGGTTGACGAATAACTATTTCTCATATCTACCAGCAAAGCAAGTGCGATATGAGACCAAAGCTGGTGATGTTCATTTTATGGACGAAGGCTTCTATATGCTTAAGGTTGACGAAGCGGGGGATTTAAAATTTGATATTTTATTTAAGGCCGCCGATTCATCATCGACCACCACAAATGTAAGTCTTGCCAAAGCACCATTTAATAATCAATTTAGTAATACTAATTTATTAAATGCAAAAGTAGGCTCTGGAACTGAAAAAACAGTCAATCAAGTTGCAACCAATACAAAAGTTACTATAGAAATTAAAGATTTGGAAAAAGATACACCAATTTATATGAAGTGGACTAATGCCAGCACAACAGATGCTAAACAGATAGGACTTTATAGTTTAGATAATATCAGATTAACAACAGGTGGTTAAAATAATAAAAAATATTGGGATAAAACAAGGAGCTTTACAACTCCTTGTTTTTTATTTTATCGCTTGCATTCTTAGGCACAATCTTTTATAATAATATTTATGCGGATATGGCGGAATTGGCAGACGCGCCAGATTTAGGTTCTGG